>NZ_JFJW01000154.1:0-1202 GCF_000611125.1 Cupriavidus sp. SK-4 | reverse complement strand
CCCCCCGGGGGGGGCGTTGTTGATTGCCGGGCGCAGCGCGCCGGCTCAGAACCCTTCCAGCACCAGCTTGCCGATGGTCCGCCCGCCTTCCAGCATGGCGTGCGCGCGCCGCAGGTTCTCCGCGTTGATGCGCCCCAGGTTCTCGCCCAGCGTGGTCTGCAAGCGGCCGGCATCGACCAGCCGCGCGACCTCGTCAAGCAGACGATGCTGCGCGACCATGTCGGGCGTGCTGAACATGGCGCGCGTGAACATGAATTCCCAGACGAAGGTGGCGCTCTTGTTCTTGAGCAATTCCACCGGCAACGGCCGGGCGTTCTCGACGATCGTGCAGATCTTGCCCTGCGGCGCAATCAGGCCGGCCATCGCGGGGAAGTGACCGTCGGTGTCGTTGAAGCAGAGGATATAGTCGACCTCGGCAAATCCCAGCGTCTTCAACTGCGCCGGCAGGTCGCCACGATGGTCAACCGTATGGTCGGCGCCAAGACGGCGGCACCATTCCTGCGACTCGGGCCGCGACGCGGTGGCGATCACGGTCAGCCCAGCCAGCACCTTGGCCAGCTGGATGCCGATCGAGCCCACGCCGCCCGCGCCGCCGATGATCAGCACCGAGCGGCCGGCGTGATCCCCCTTGGGCGAAATGCCCAGCCGGTCGAACAGAGCCTCCCAGGCGGTGATCGCCGTCAGCGGCAGCGCCGCCGCGTTGGCGAAATCCAGCGAGGCAGGCTTGTGGCCGACGATGCGCTCATCGACCAGGTGGAATTCAGCGTTGGCACCGGACCGCGTGATGCTGCCCGCGTAGTAGACCGGGTCGCCAACCTTGAACAGGGTCACCTCCGGCCCCACCGCCGCCACCGTGCCGGCTGCGTCCCAGCCCAGCACGCGCGGCGTGGGCTCTACCTGCGCCTTGGGCGCGCGCACCTTGGTGTCGACCGGGTTGACCGAGACGGCCTCAACCTTCACCAGCAGGTCGCGGCCGCCGGGGCTGGGCATGTCGATCTCCACGTCCTGCAGCGAACGCGGGTCGGTGATGGGCAGGTACTGGGTCAGGCCGATGGCTTTCATGGCGGGCTCCGGGTTGTGTAGGGAATGATCTGAAGCGTAGCCCGTCACGATGGATTTGATTAGCTGGAAACTACAACAATCAATTTCCTGAAACTCCGGATAATCACCCAACAAAAAGGGCCGCCTGCGCTACCCGCGCA
>NZ_JFJW01000153.1:1282-8137 GCF_000611125.1 Cupriavidus sp. SK-4 | reverse complement strand
TGCTGGCGCTGTCCGGCCTGCTGGCCTTCGCGCTGCGGCGCCGCATGTAGGCCCGGCGGCCGGCTCAGGCGTCGTCGCCGCGGGCCGGGCGCCGCGCCAGCCACCACTCCTGCAAGACCCAGCACAGCAGGCCGGCCACGGCGCCGGCCGCGTGCGCGATGCGCACCACGCCAAAACCCCAGGCCGGATCGAACACCACCGGCGCCAGCCACGACTGTTCCACCCAGACCTTGGCCAGCACGCCCAGGCACAGCAGCACGCCGGTAACACGCGCCAGGCCCGACGCCCGCAACAGCCCGAGCGCGCCCCACAAGGCCAGCCCGTGCAAGGCGCCTGAGAGCCCGCCATACCACGCAATCGCCGGCACGCGCAGCAGCACCACCTGCACGCCGATGCCGCAGGCAACCAGCACCAGCAATAGCGTGCGCGCACGCGCCACGCGCGCGGCGATGGCCAGCACGCCGGTGGCCGCCAGCGCGTCGGCCAGCCAGTGGTGTCCGTCCAGGTGCACCCACATGGCGGTGGCCAGGCGCCACCACTGGCCGTCCAGCCGCACCGCATCGCGCAGGTAGAGGCCGTGCGCATGCCACCACGGCATGAAGGTGAACCAGGCCGACAGCGCCCACACCAGCGCGATCGCCGCCAGCAGCCCCGGCCACGATGCCCCGGCGGGTGCCGGCGGAACTGCCGCGTCAGGCCTCACCGAACACGGCCTGCCACAGTGCGCGCACCTGTCCGGTCTGCTGCGCCACCGACGCGGGCGCGACCCGCGCGTGCGCCTGCCCCTCGAGCCGCAGCTGGTGCTGGCGCGCGCGGAACAGCCGGTAGGCATCGCCCACCGCCAGTGCCAGCGTGGCGTCGATCAGGCCCAGCTCGCCCGCTTCGCGCAGCAGCGCGATATTGCCCGCGTTGCGCGTCAGCTGCGGGTGCGCCCGGCTGTGCAGCAGCACCAGGTACTGCACCGTGAATTCGATATCGACCATGCCGCCGCGATCGTGCTTCAGGTCGAACAAGTCGGTCGGGTTGGGATGGCCTTCGGCGACCTTGCGGCGCATCTGCACGATCTCGCCGCGCAGCGCGGCGGCATCGCGTTCCTGGCACAGCACCTCGCCGCGCAGCCCCTCGAAGCGGTCGCCGATGGCGGCATCGCCGGCGCAGAAGCGCGCGCGCGTCAGCGCCTGGTGTTCCCACACCCAGGCGGTGTTGTCGCCTTCGCGCAGCTGGTAGCGGCGGAACGCCTCGAAGCTGGTCACCAGCAGGCCGGCCGCGCCGTTCGGGCGCAGCCGCGTGTCGACGTCGAACAGCGCACCGGCGGCGGTATGGCTGGTCAGCCAGGTGATCAGCCGGCGCGCATAGGCAGCATAGACGTCGGGCGCGCGCTCATGGTCGTCGTCGTACAGGAAGATGATGTCCAGGTCCGAGGCATAGCCCAGTTCCTTGCCGCCCAGCCGGCCGTAGGCGATCACCGCAAAGCGCGGCGTGTCGCGGTGGCGCGTGGCCAGCTGGCGCCAGACCGTTGCCAGCGTGGCCTCGAGCATGGCATCGGCCAGGTCGGACAGGCGGTCGGCCACCTGCTCAACCGTCAGCATGCCCTGCAGGTCCTGCAGCAGCACGCGGAAGGTCTCGACATGGTGCTCGCGCCGCAGGATGTCCATCTGCTGCTCGACCTGGCCTTCGGCGGCCAGCAGCCGCTCATGCAGGCGCTTGCGGAAGGCGGCCCAGTCGGGCGCGCCGGCCAGCGCATCGCTGTCGAGCAGTTCGTCCAGCAGCTGCGGGTGCCGCGTCAGGTAGGCCGCGGCCCAGCGCGAGGCATGCAGCGTCTGCGCGACGCGGTCCATCGCCTGCGGATACTCGGACAGCAACGACAGGTAGGAGGCGCGGCGGCTGATCGCCTCGAGGAAGTCGATAAAGCGCGCGATGGTGCTGTCGGCGTCTTCCTGGCGCGCGGCCAGGTCAAGCGCGCGGTTCACCAGCTGGTCGAAGCGCGCGCGGCTGGACTCGGACAGCGCGCGGTAGCGCAGCGACGAGGCGATCGCGCGCATCCGGTCCAGCAGCCCGGTGCAGTCGGTGAAGCCGGCGGCCTGCAGCCGCTGGCAGGGCGCGGCGTCATCGTCGCAGGCCGCATCGTCCTGCTTCTGTTCCGGGTTGTCCTGCGCTTGCGCGGCGTTATCGTCGAACACGATGCCCGGCCACAGCGCTTCGCACGGGGCGGCATCGGGATCCGAGAAGGTGGCCTCGAACTGCTGCGCCACCGGCTCCTGCAGCGCCGCCAGGCGCGCCAGCAGTTGCTGCCAGTCGGCGCAGCCCATCATCCGCGCCACCGCCAGTTGTTCGTCGGGCGAAGTCGGCAGGTGGTGGGTCTGGGCGTCGTCGCGGTACTGCAGCCGGTGCTCCAGCTGGCGCAGGAAGCGGTAGGCATCGCCGAGCTGCTCGGCCTGGCCGGCGGGCAGCAGCCCGCGCTCGACCGCCACCGCCAGCACTTCCAGCGTCGGGCGCACGCGCAGCACCGGGTCCTGGCCGCCGCGGATCAGCTGGAACACCTGCGCCATGAATTCGATCTCGCGGATGCCGCCGCGGCCCAGCTTGATATTGAACGAACGCTGGTTGACGCCGTGCCCCGCCAGCCCGCCGCTGCGCTTGGCGGCCTCGCTGCGGATCTGCGCGTGCAGCGAGCGGATGGCGGCGATCACGCCGTAGTCCAGGTAGCGGCGGAACACGAAGGGCGTCGTCAGCCGCGACAGCAGGCTGGCGGTGCGCTGCGCGTGCGGCGTGTCGAGCGCCGACACCACGCGGCCCTTGATCCAGGCATAGCGCTCCCACTCGCGCCCCTGCACCACCAGGTATTCCTCCAGCATGCCCAGGCTGCACGCGAGCGGTCCGGCGTCGCCGTTGGGGCGCAGCCGCATGTCGACGCGGAACACATAGCCGTCGGCGGTCACCTCGGCCAGCAGGTTGATCAGCCGGCGTCCCAGCCTGATGAAGTACTCGTGGTTGGACAGGCTGCGCGAGCCGCCCTGGGTCTCGCCGTCCTCGTCATAGAGGAAGATCAGGTCGATGTCGGACGAGACATTGAGCTCGCGCCCGCCCAGCTTGCCCATGCCCACCACCACCAGCTCCTGCACCTCGCCGCTGTGGGCGCCGACCGGGCGGCCGAAAGTGGCAGCCAGGTCGTCGCCCAGCATCGCCAGGCCATGCTGGATCGCCAGCTCGGCCAGGTCGGTCATGGCGCCGGTGACCTCGCCCAGTGTGGCCAGGCCGCGCAAATCGCGCTCGATCACCGCGCACATCACTTCGGCGCGCAGACGGCGCAGGGTGCGCTTGGCGGATTCCTCGGCATCGGCCGAGGGCTCGTGCAGCGCCTGCAGCCGCGCCTGCATCCAGGCGCGCGTCAGCGGCTGGGCGACCGCGGCGGCCAGGATGGCCGGCAAATCCGGCCGGGCCTGCAGCACGCGGCGCGCGTAGTGCGAATACGCAGCCGAGTACAATACGTGGCCGCCTGCATGGCCAACCCCGTCAGCCGGCTGCAGCCCCTGCGCCGCGGTGATGGCGAAGGCGCCGGCAGCCATGGTGCCGGGGCCCGGCCCCGGCACCATGGCTGCCGGATTGGCCGGATCCGGTGTGGCGCGCGCGCCATGTTGATCAGCAGCGTCGCCAGCGGCGGAACTCGTCGGTTCAGAGGCAGTCATTCCAGTATTTGAAATGCGAGAAAAGGTGCGGCCTGTGGTTTGCCCCGCGGTTCACCCGATGCTCGCGTCTTGTTGTCCGCGCAGCGGGCGCGCCATCGTGGCTATTGTCGCTTCGGGTGCGCGCAGCTTGCGCGTTCTTGTTTCAGCCGGCCGGGCACCAGATTGGAGAGCGGCTAGTATTGTCGGATAATCTGCGCATGTCCAGCCGCGCCCCACAACCCGCTGATGGTTCCCCCCCCAATGGCGGCGCGGGCGGGCCGGAGGCCGCCTCCACCCTGGCCCCGCCACACCCCGTGAATCCCCCGGCCAACGATGCCACCAGCGCCCGGCGCAACGGTTTCGCCGGCGCGTTCCTGCGCGCCTGCGCGCGCGGCGTGGCGGTAGCCGTGCGCCACCCGTGCTGGCGCGGGCTGGGCCGCGCGCTGGTGCGGCTGGCGCTGGTGCTGGCCGCGCTGGCGCTGGTGGCGGGCCTGCTGATCCGCTTCGTGCTGTGGCCACAGGCATCCACCGCGCGCCAGTGGCTGGAAGAGCGCGGCTCGGTGGCGCTGTCGGCTAAGGTCAGCATCGGCGCGCTCGATACCTACTGGGACGGCTGGCACCCGGCCTTCCGCGCCCGCGGTCTGCGCGCCGTGGACCGTGAACAGCGCGTGCTGCTTGCGGCCGCCACGCTCGACGGCAAGCTGTCGTGGCGCTCGCTGTTCAGCATGAACCTGCAGTTCGTCAGCCTGGGCGCGACCAGCACCGACATCCTGGTGCGGCGCACGCCCGAGGGCCGGCTGCTGGTGGGCGGCATGCTGGTGGACTCAACCGGCGGCCAGCAGGACGACGACCGCTTCCTGGGCTGGCTGATGTCGCAGGGGCGCGTGGCGCTGTCCGACGGCAAGCTGCGCTGGCTGGACGAGAAGGCAGGCCTGCCGCAGCTCGATATCGGCGAGATCCGCCTCGATACCCGCCGCGACGGCGCGCGCCATACGCTGACGCTGGAAGCGCGCTCGCCGGCGCTGGGGCCGAGCCCGCTGGTGGTGAAGTCCGCCTTCAGCAACGACTATCTGCACAGCGCCGGCAACTGGCGCCACTGGGCCGGGCAGGCCAGCTGGGACCTCGGCCAGCTGCAGCTGCCGGTGCTGCAGCGCTACCTGGCGATGTTCGAGCGCGCCGCCAGCGGCACCTTCAGCACCGACGGCAGCATTGAATTCCGCCAGGGCCGCATCGTGCGCAGCCAGACGCGGCTGCGCGCCAGCGGCGTCGACCTGCAGCTGGCCGGCGCCTCCGCCCCGCTGCGCCTGGCCAATGCGCAGGCCTTCCTGCTGCACCGGACCGAACGCGACGGCAGCAACCTGCTGACCGTCGACACCCTGCTCTGGCAACCCCAGCCCGCCAGCGACGACGAGGGCACCCCCGCCGACAGCACCTGGCGCGAAGGCATGCGCAAGGTCACCCTCGGCTGGGCCACCGGCAATGACGGCACCCTGCGCAAGTTCTCGCTGAAGGCGCCCACGCTGGACCTGAACACGGTGCGCGCGGCGGCCAGCTCGATGCCGCTGGACACCGCGGTGCTGCGCCGGCTGCGCGCGCTGCAGCCGGCGGGCCACATCGACAACCTTAACGTGACCTGGAGCCGCGAGCGCGCCGGCATGCTCGAGCGGGGCGGCGGCAAGCCGCTCTACAGCGTGCAGGGCACGCTGCGCGACGTCTCGGTCAACGGCCAGCCGGCCGTGCCCGCGCTGGACGCCAGCGGCCACCCGCGGCTGGGCACGCCCGGCTTCTCGCACCTGTCTGGCACCTTCTCATTTGATGACAAGCAGGGCAATGCCCGCTTCGAAGGCAATGGCGCGGCACTGGTGCTGCCTGGCCTGTTCGAGGAGCCGCGGCTGCCGTTCGACCAGATCGGCGGCGAAGTGCGCTGGACCCATGCCGGCGGCAAGCTCGCGGTCACGCTGGACGGCGTGCGCTTTGCCAATGCCGATGCGGCCGGCTCGGTGCGCGGCACCTGGCGCGCAGGCGGCGACGGTGTCTCCGGCATCGCCGACCTGAGCGGCGACATGACCCGCGCCCAGGTGGCGCGCGTGCCGCGTTACCTGCCGCTGAGCATTCCGGCCGGCACCCGGCACTACCTGGCCGGCGCGCTGGCGGGCGGCGAAGCTGCCGGCGTGAGCTTCGTGCTGCGCGGCGACCTGGCGCATTTCCCGTTCCATGCCCCGCGCGAGAAGGCCGGCGAGTTCCGGGTCGAGGTGCCGATCGAACACGTCAGCTACCAGATCGCCCCGCACCAGACCGCAAGCGGCACCACCACCGGCGCGCAGGCGTGGCCCACCTTCACCGACATTGCCGGGCGGGTCGTGTTCGACCGCGGCGGCATGACCTTCCTGGCGAGCCGGGCCACGGTCCACGATATCCCCGGCGTCACGCTGCAGGATGTCAAGGGCCGCATCGACGACCTTGGCCCGCGCGGCAAGCTGGTGATCGACGGCGGCGCCAGCGGACCGGTACAGGGCTTCCTGCGCTACATCAACGCTTCGCCGGTGCGCGAATGGACCGGGCACGTGGCCGATGCGGCGCAGGCCCACGGCAACGGCGAACTCAGGCTCAAGCTCGACATGCCGCTGGAACACGCCGATGCCGCCAAGGTGGACGGCCGCTTCCGCTTCCCCGGCAATGATGTCGTGCTCAGCCCGCAGCTGCCGCAACTGGGCCACGCCAACGGCACCATCACGTTCAATGAACACGGTTTCGGGCTGGAGAACATGCGGGCCCGCTTCCTCGGCGGCGAGATCCGGCTCGGCGGCGGCACCCAGCCTGACGGCGCCACGCACGTCACCGCCAGCGGCAACGTCTCGGCCGCCGGGCTGCGCGAGGCCGCCGCGGGCTCGGCGCTGGCGCCGGTGGCCGCGCGGCTCGAGGGCAGCACCAGCTACAGCGCCGTGATCGCCACGCGCGAGCGCCAGCTGCAGGTGCAGCTGAGCTCCGAACTGAACGGCATGGCGATCGGCCTGCCCGCGCCCCTGGCCAAGGCCGCGGCGCAAGACCTGGCGCTTCGCGTGGACCTGCGCCCGGCCAGCGCCCCGGGCCGCGCCGGCACCAGCGAGCTGGTGCTGCAGCTGGGCCATGCGCTGAACGCGCGCTACCTGCTGCGCCGCGACCAGGGCGGCGGCATCGACGTGCTCGCCGG
>NZ_JFJW01000153.1:0-1190 GCF_000611125.1 Cupriavidus sp. SK-4 | reverse complement strand
CCAGCTCGATATCGATGCTTGGCGGGCGGCCTTCGGCGCCAGTGCCGGCAGCGCGGGCCCCGCCGAGGCGCCCTCGCCCTTCCTGCCTGGCCGCATTGCGCTGCGCGCGCGCTCGCTGCACGCCATGGGCCGCAAGCTGGATGAGGTGGTGCTCGACGCCAGCCGCGAGGCCGGCGGCTGGAACGCGAAGATCGACTCGCGCCAGGTGGCCGGCGCGGTGCAGTGGCGTCCGGCCGGGCCCTCGGCCACCGGGTCGCTGCAACTGCGCCTGGCGCGCCTGAACGTGCCCGATGCCAGCGACGAGCACAACGTGGTGGACGCGCTCGCCAGCAGCATCGACGAGCTGCCCGCGATCGACCTGGTGGCCGACCAGTTCATGCTGCGCGGGCATGACTTCGGCAAGCTTGAAGTCAAGGCCCATACTGGCACCAGCGCTGCCGACCCGGTCTGGACCCTGGACAAGCTGCAGATCGAGCAGCCCGGCGCCACCCTGACCGGCAGCGGCAGCTGGCGCGTGCCGCGCCGGCTGCGCGCCGACGCCAATGCCGAGCGCCGCACCCTGTTGTCCTTCACCATCGACGTGCGCGATGCCGGCGCCACGCTGGACCGCCTCGGGCTGGCACACACGCTGAGCGACGGCAAGGGCAAGCTCGAAGGCCGCGTGGCCTGGCGCGGCTCGCCGCTGTCGATCGACTACCCGACGTTGTCGGGCAAGCTGTCGCTGGACCTGGAGAATGGCCAGATCCTGAGCGTGGACCCCGGCGCGGCGCGGCTGCTGGGCGTGCTCAGCCTGCAGGGCCTGCTGCGCTTTGCCACGCTGGACTTCCGCACCCTGTCGGGCCGCGGGCTGGTGTTCGACCGCATTGCCGGCACCGGCACGATCGAGAACGGCGTCGGCACGATCCAGGACTTCGAGCTCAGGAGCCCGCAGATCATCGCCAGCATGAGCGGCACCGCCAACCTGCTGCGCGAGACCCAGGACCTGCGCGTGGAGGTGGTGCCGCGCATCAACGCCACCTCCACCTCGATCGCGGCCGCCTTCATCAACCCGGTGCTGGGCATCGGCACGCTGGCCGCGCAACTGCTGTTTGCCGACGAGTTCTCCAAGGTGTTCACCCAGCACTACCGCATCAGCGGCAGCTGGGCCAACCCGCAGATCGGCAAACTGGAGGACAATAAGGCGCAAGCCC
>NZ_JFJW01000152.1:50154-78715 GCF_000611125.1 Cupriavidus sp. SK-4 | reverse complement strand
TTTTAAAAAACATTCTTTGTATTATACTGGCGCTGCGCACCTTGCATACTCTTTGCGCCGGTTTGATCGCCATCCGGGCCAGATGCATTGGCAACGCGGAGAAATGGCAGAGCAGACCTGAGAAGGTATTTCCTCCTGAAACGACCGAAGGGATACGCGTCCCAGCAGTCAAAAATCAAAGGTGAGCCAGCAATCATGGCAGTCGAAACATCTCACATCGCGGTTGCGGTATCGGACCAGGTAATGCACATCACCTTGAATCGCCCGGAAAAGAAGAATGCGATGACAAGGCAGATGTACATCGCTGTTGCGGAACATCTGCAGCACGCGGCAGACAGCGCGGAGATAGCCGCGGTGCTGGTGACAGGCGCCGGCGCCTCATTCTCCGTCGGCAACGACCTCGCCGACTTTATCGACGCGCCGGAAGACCTGTCCACCTCCCCCGCGTTTGCCTTCCTGGACGCCATCAGCACATTTCCGAAGCCATTGCTTGCCGCGGCGCAGGGACACGTGGTTGGCGTTGGCATGACTTTCCTGCTGCATTGCGACCTTGTGCTGGCCGCGCCTTCGATACGCGCAAGCGTGCCCTTTGTCCAGCTTGGCCTTTGCCCCGAAGCAGCCTCCAGCTATTTGCTGCCGGCATTGCTGGGGCATCAGCGCGCAATGGCGAACTTTCTTCTGGGGGAGAGCATGTCCGCCACGCAGCTGGCCGAAGCCGGTCTGGTTTACAAGGTGGTGGACGACGACGCCTTGCTCGGAGCCGCGCAGGCATTGGCCGCCAGGCTGGCGTCGCTCCCGTTGCAAGCCGTCATGGCCACGAAGAAGCTATTGAGAAGCCATGCCGCGCCAGCTGTCAAGGCAGCCCTCGCCGCCGAAGCAAAGGAATTCCAGCGCCTGCTGAAAAGCGCGGAAGCACAGGAAAGATTCCGCGCTTTTCAACAGCGCGTCCGCACTGCCTAGCGCGCTATGCGCTTATGGTGCTCTGCAGCCGAAGCCCCCTAGCGCGGCGCCAGATCCGGCACTGCGGCAACCCAGCCATTCATTGAAAGGAGACACCTTGGGAGAATTCCTGATCTCTGTCAGCGCATCGATCATGTTAACGCTCGGCGCCATGCACCTGACATACACCTTCGCCTCACGCAAACTCCACCCCAACGACCAGAACACAGCCGTTCTGATGCAGGCTTCCTCTCCCGTCATTTCCGGCCAGACAACTATGTGGAATGCATGGATCGGCTTCAACGCCAGCCATAGCTTCGGCGCGATCCTGTTCGGGCTCTTCTACTTGTATCTGGCGCAAGCTGCTCCTGGGCTACTGACGGCATCCTTGTTTCTCCAGCTTGTCGGCGCATTGGCCTTGGCGGCCTATGCCGTCGTCGCGAAGCGCTACTGGTTCCGTACGCCACTGCTCGGCATTTTGCTCGCCTTTCTCCTGTATCTCGCCGGCGCGATTGCGCTGGCGTCGTAACCCGGCGCAACTCGGCACGCGAGGGCCTGCTCTACGGGGCAGCGCCCGCGGCGGTCCGCCGACGCTTTTCATGCCATGTGTCCACTGCGATGCGATCCGCTACGCAGACACGTCCGTTCTCAACTAGCGAATAGCCGATCAGCCGCCCTACCGGACTGGCTTCCCCCCAACGCTCGCGCCAATCAGGCGACGGATCAGCACAGGCGCATGGCGAACCCCTTCCTATCAAGGGAGTGCACGCGTTGTTCCAAGTCTTGCAAGCTTGACCAAAAAATCAATCATATAAATGACGGAGGAGAACATGAGAACCCTGGCACGAATCTGCGCGTCAGCCACGCTGTGCACCCCTGCCCTTGCCTATGCCCAGAATGTCCTGCTGGGTGGTCAGATCAAACTGGGGCTGGATTCCACGTCGGTAAGCGGAGCGACGAATCCCGGCGGAACGGCGTCTCACGTATTCCGGGAAAGCAACCAGACCAGCTTCTTCTTTCTCGACGGAAAGGAAGATCTCGGCAACGGCACGAAAGCGCTCTACCATCTCGAATGGGACTTCTCCGCCGACTCCGGCGCGCAGGGCGCGGGCCGGGCCTTCTATGTTGGCGTGGATAGCGTAACGTTCGGACGTCTGCAGTTCGGGCGGCAGACCGTGTACTTCAGCCATCACTGGTTCATTACCGACACACACGGCGCATTCGACGCGGCGCCCAGCGCCGCCAACTCATTGAATGTGATCGGTTCCATCAATGGCGCCAACTTCGCGGGTAATTACCTCAACAACACCGTGCGCTACGAAACGCCGGTTTTCCGCGGCTTCGCGGCAATGGCATCGTACTCTTTCGATGCCGAGCAGCCCGGCGTGGGCCGCAATCATACCTGGTACCTCAGCCCCAGCTACACCAACGGCCCTTTGAGTATTGGCTTCTACCATATGCAGCGAAACAGCCAGGGCATCCTGCCCTTGCAAACGGTAGGGTCGCTCGACCAGATGGCCGACAAGTTCGCCATTAGCTACACATACAACGGCTTGCGCCTCGGGGCCGTAGTGGATCGCAATCGCGTCGACGATAGAGCGACCGGCCGCAGGCAGGATCGCACTGCCTTCTCAGTCCCGCTAAGCTACGCGACAGGTCCGCATCTGTTCTCCCTGACATACGGACAGGCGCTGCCAGTGCACCAGAACGGCAGCACATTGGCCGATACCGGCGCGCGCATGTTGTCGGTCAGCTATCAATACAGCCTGAGCAAGCGCACTTGGCTGGATGTGTCAGCGGTTGAACTGCGCAATCAGCGCAATGGCCGTTACAACTTCTGGCTGGGCGGGCTCAACGGCTCATCTCCGTTGCCCTTGCAGGACGCCGGCGCACGGGTGCGCATGTTCTACGCCGGCATCAAGCACCAATTCTGACGGCAAGGATGGCTACCCGAATCGCTTGCGCGCGTGCTCGGTGTAGCCATCCGCGTGGCCATTACCGCCATCCGGCAAGCGTGCCGGCTCCGGATTTGATCCTCTACGGCACCAGCCAACCAATCCTTGTCATTTGACTGAGGAGGCAACGTGCCACTTGGGAAAATACGTCTTCACGACGTCGCCATCCGCACGCAAGGAATGGCATTGATCAATGGGAAACGGGCGCACGTCCGCAGTCTGGAAACTAAAACTCTCCTCCGCCATGCCCTGGATGACTGCCGTCGGCAGTATTGCCGCCAGTTCGTTCAGGTGCGTGCAGCCTTTAATCCCACCGGTCCGCTCGGCGAGCCCGCGGCGGAACTGCCTGAACACGTTTAAACCCGGTCAGCAGCTCGTAGACATCGGCTGCCGATTCACAGCTTCCCGGGTAAGGCACGCGGTCGGAAACCGCACCTGCCGCGAGGATGTTGAATTCTCCGTCCATGACCAGGCGAACCGTCATGCGATGTATCGGCCTTCCTGCCACATGCACGCCGTTTGGCGCGAGAACATCGTGGGTCTTGACATCCTGGAGGGAGGCATCGATCTCCCAATTGCCATCCTGGCGCCGGAATACCTCGATGCTGATCGAGCGCGTATGCCGCAGCGTGCGGTCGCGGTCGGATAGTGGTAAAGCCATGATTGCTGATCCGTGGCTGGTTGGCGCCCGAAAGCGATGCCTCCGTGCGCCCGGGAGAAAGTTCGAACTGTAACCCTGCCCCTGTTCAGGCTTCGATCCAGGCCTTGAATGCCGGTGGCAACTCCCAGAGCGCGGCCAGAGCATCTAGCCCGCTGCGCAGGTGCGCGGATTCGCGATGCCTGGCGAAGGCCGCCTTGTCCTCCCACTTCTCAAGGAGGAAGTAGGTCGCCTTGTCGCCTTTGGCCCGGTAATAGCAGTAGCTTACGCAGCCTTGTTCCGCGCGGCTGCTCGCTGCGAGCGCATCGAGTATCCCGATGGCTGCTTGTTCTTCGTTTTCCTTGATCCGCAAATCAGTGGTCATGATGACCGTGCCGCTGCCTGGCATCGCATTGACTCCCATAATCTTCGCTCAATAATTTGAATGTGGAAAGCAAGCGACAACGCGCCGTCGCCGCCTGCCTGACTTTGCATTTGACGGCCAGCCTGCTTACCCGGCCCTCTCCCGCTCCTCCTCGCGCAGGGCAAGACGGGAGATCTTCCCCGCGGCGGTCTTCGGCAAAACCTCCCGCATCTCGAACAGCTTCGGCATTTCCATCGGCGACAGGCGGCTGGTCAGGAAGATACGCAATTCATCGACATCCAGCGTCGCCCCTGGACGCAAGCTATAGAACGCCTTCGCGGTTTCGCCGCGATAGGGATCGGGAATGCCGATCACGGCCACCTCGCTTACCGCCGGATGCTCGCAGACCGCGGCTTCGATCGCGGTAGGAAACAGCTTGTAGCCGCTGGCGATGATGACGTCTTTCAACCGATCGACGATCTCGATAAATCCATTGGCATCCATCTTGCCGATGTCACCCGTGCGCAGGAAGCCGTCCGCTGTCATCACTGCCTGCGTCTCCTCGGGACGATTCCAGTAGCCCTTCATGACCTGCGGCCCCGCAGCGCAGATTTCACCTGCCTCCCCCGCTGGCAGCACGAGCGCGGGATCGGCGGGATCGCGGATCTGAATCTGCGTGCCCGGAATCGGAATTCCAATTGAGTTCGTTGATCCCTCTGCGCAGTCAGGCACCATCGTCAGGCCTGGACTGCATTCGCTCAGGCCGTAGCCTTGGCGGATACGCACACCGAAGCGCTCCATGAACCGCACGCCTGTTTCGGGCGGAAGCGGACCACCGCCCGCCATCACCTGGGTCATCCCGCGCCAGTTGACCTTGTCCGCGTCAGGGTGATCCAGGAAAGCCGTATAGATAGTCGGGACGGCCGCGAGATTGGTCACGCCGCGCTCGATGCATAGCGTGATAGCCGCGCCGATATCGAACTTCGGCATCAGCACTAGCTCGGCGGCAACGGCGAGGCCGAGATGCATCAACAATGTCGTGCCTGTGATATGAAAGAGAGGGAGCGGAACAAGGAAGACCTCCCTTCCCTCCCTCAGCCCGCTCATCATCAGCCTGGCCTGCTGTGTGTTGATCCAGAAGTTGTTATGCGTCAGCATCGCGAACTTGGGCGTTCCGGTGGTGCCTCCGGTTGCCTGCAAGGCAGCAAGGTCTTCCAGCGGATCAATCGCAACGGCTTGCGGATGGCCTGCGTCTGCCAGAACCGAAGCCAGCGAAACCATGCGCGGCGCCAGGGCGGGCGCTGGCGTATCGGCACCGGGCAGCAGATCCGAAGCATCCATGCGGACAACGATCACCGATTCGACCACGCCCTGCTCCAGACACGCCGATGCCGTGTCGAGCAAGCCAGGAAGATCCGCCACGACCAGGACGCGCGCGCCGCTATTGCGGAGCTGCGTCGCGATCATGAGCGTGGGATAGAGCGGATTGATCGCTACGGCTACCGCCCCTATCTGAAGCGCGGCGTAGTAACCGATCACAAAACCCGGATGATTGGGCAGGAGCATGGCGATCCGGTCGCCCTTGCACAGGCCATGCGCTTGCAGGCCTGCCGCTGCGCGCTGCACCAGATCCATTGTTTGCGAATAGCTTAGCGTGAGGCTGCCAAAGCTCAGGCAGTTCCGCTCGGGATACCGGCTCGCCGAACGGGTGAACAATGTCACCGGCGATCCTGGCTCCTCCCGATAGGACGCCAGGGCGCCGGCTGGATAGAACCTGTTCCAGGCATTCTGTTCCATTTGCAATGTCTCCTTTTTTTTTACTTTTCCATTCCCGCTCTCATGAAGCCATGAAACCACCCGCAACGTAATGCCTCCGCTTCCAGGAGGCGCGAGTCGGTAATCCGTCAATCCGTCGTCGCCATGGCTCATAGTTCCCCTTTGGATTGCAGGGGTCATTCCGTCCCATCAACCTACGGAGGCCCCCCACGTCTCCTGTGCAAAACCCGGTCGGGTGCCTGCGGCTCAGCAGACTTCGAAAAGACCCGCGGCACCCATGCCCATGCCGACGCACATCGTGACGACGACATACTTCACGCCACGCCGTTTGCCTTCGATCAACGCATGTCCAACCTGACGCGCGCCCGTGGCGCCGTAGGGATGGCCGATGGCGATCGAGCCGCCATTGACGTTCAGGCGCTCCTCCGGAATGCCAAGGCGATCCTGGCAGTACAGCACCTGAACCGCAAACGCTTCATTCAGCTCCCACAAGCCGATGTCATCCATCTTGAGGCCCGCGCGCTGGAGCAGGCGCGGCACGGCGAACACTGGCCCGATGCCCATTTCGTCAGGTTCGCACCCCGCGACCGCGAAGCCGCGGTAGATACCTAGCGGTTCAAGGCCTTTTCTCTGTGCCAGCAAGCCGTCCATCATCACGCACGCCGAAGCGCCATCGGAAAACTGGCTAGCGTTCCCCGCCGCCACAACGCCCCCCTCGAAGGCCGGCTTGATGCTGGAAACGCTGGCGTACGTGGTATCCGGACGAATGCCCTCGTCAGCCGAGATTGTGATCGACTCTTGCGCCGTTTCTCCGGTGTCCTTGTTAGTCAGCTGTTTTATGGTTGTCATCGGGACAATCTCGTCGGCAAACTTGCCAGCCCGCTGCGCGGCGGCGGCACGAAGCTGGCTGTTGACGCCATACTCATCCTGGCGCTCACGCGAGATGCTGTATCGCTTCGCCACGATCTCGGCAGTCTGCAGCATGGATAGATAGGCCGACGGTCTGTGCTCTGCGATCCACGCTTCGTGCAGCATGTGCATATTCAACTGGTTCTGCACGCAGGAGATCGATTCGACGCCCCCCGCAACGATCACCGGTACGCCATCGGTAACGATGCTCTGCGCGGCCATCGCAATGGCCTGCAAGCCGGAGGAACAAAAGCGGTTGACCGTGACGCCGCTGGCCGTGACCGGCAAGCCCGCGCGCAGCGCGCTCTGCCGTGCGATATTGAGGCCGTTTGCCGCCTCCGGGTTGCCACATCCGAGAATCAGGTCTTCCACTTCCTCCGGGTCGAGACTGGCGCGCTCCACCGCGTGCCTGACCACGTGCCCGCCCATGGTCGCGCCGTGCGTCATATTGAAAGCGCCGCGCCATGCCTTTCCCCAGCCCGTGCGTGCGGTCGAAACGATCACTGCATCCTTCATACTCTTCTGTCTCCTTTCGTTTAGATAAAAGTGCCGTTGGTATCGGCCAATTCGAGCAGCAAGCGGTGCGGCTGCCAGAACGCCGGGTCCGAGCCGGCACGTTCCCGAAAGCGCTCCATCGATGCGATGACTTCCCGCAGGCCCAGCGTGTTCGCGTAGTACATGGGGCCGCCGCGGAATGCCGGGAATCCGTATCCGAGCAGATAGACGGCATCGATGTCCGAAGCCCGCTGCGCGATGCGTTCGTCCAGGATCGCCGCGCCTTCATTGACGAGCGCAAGCATGCAACGCGACACGATCTCCTCGTCGGAGATCTGCCTGCGGGACCTGCCGATCTCGGCGGAGTAACCCTCAATCAGGTCGCGGACAGCGTCGTCCGGCTTGCCTCCCCGGGCGCCCGGCTCGTAGCGGTAATAGCCAGCCCCAGTCTTCTGGCCGAAACGCCCTAGCTCGCAGAGACGATCGGGCAAGCCGGAATACACCACGTCGGGAACCTCGACGTAGCGACGCTTGCGTACGCTCCACAACACGTCCAATCCGGTCAGGTCACCTGCGCGGAACGGTCCCATTGCCATCCCCCAGGCTTCAAGCGCACGGTCTATCTGCTCGGGCAGCGCCCCTTCTTCTAGTAAAAAATAGGCCTGGCGCAGATACGGGTCGATCATCCGGTTGCCAATAAAACCGTCGCAGACGCCAGACACGACACCTGTCTTCTTCAGACGCTTGGCAAGCTTCATCACCGTCTCCAGGACTTCCGGCGAGGTCTCCCTTGCCCTGACCACCTCCAACAAGGGCATCACGTTCGCCGGCACGAAGAAGTGCATGCCCACCACGTCGGCAGGCCGGGCCGTTGTCGCGGCAATCTTGTCGAGGTCCAGCGTTGAAGTATTGCTGGCAAGAATGGCACCGGGCTTGCAGACAATGTCCAGTTGCCTGAAGACACCGGCTTTCGCATCCATGTCTTCGTAGACCGCCTCCACCACCACGTCGGCATCGCGTAGTTCTTCATAAGACAGCGTAGGCTGGATCAGCGCCAGGCGCTTGTCGCAATCCACCTGCGACAGCTTGCCGCGCCGTACCGACCCTTCGTAGTTCGCACGGATCACCGCCAATCCGCGCTCCAGCGCGTCGCTCTTCATCTCCAGCAAGCGAACCGGAATGCCGGCATTGGCAAACGTCATGGCAATACCCGCGCCCATGGTGCCTGCGCCCACCACGGCTGCCGCTCGGATCTGGCGGATTTCGGCCTGCGCTGGCAGGCCGGCAATCTTCGCGGCCGTGCGCTCGGCGAGAAACGCATGCCTGAGGGCGCCGGAAGCCGGACTGTCGAAGAGCTTCATGAACGCTTCACGTTCGAACGCCAGGCCAGCGTCCACTGGCAACGCTGCCGCCGCCCGCAGGCAGGCGATACACGCGTTCACGGCAGGCGGCCACTGCCCTTTGCTGCCAGCTCCCTGCTCCAGGTCCTGCAAGGATTGTGGCGATTCCGGCGCCAGCACGGCGCGGTCGCGCAGCAGGGACGCTTTCATGCCCTCGCGTACAATCCGGTGCGCAAGCCCCAGGCAAGCCTCCAGCAGGTTCTGCTCGACCACCAGGTCGAACAAGCCGGCCAGACTCGGCGCATCGGCCCTGACGGGATCGCCGCTGCAAATCATCCTGGCGGCCGCCTCAAGGCCAATCGCACGCGGAAGGCGTTGCGTGCCGCCGGCACCGGGAATCAGACCAAGCTTGATCTCCGGCATAGCGATGCGGCTACCCGCAATCGCCACCCGGTAGTGCGCGGCCATGGCGAGTTCCAGCCCGCCGCCCATGGCCAGCCCTGCGATACCCGCTATCACGGGCTTGGCACTGGCCTCGACGGCCGCCATCACGGCATGGATCGACGGCTCCGAGAATGCCTGCTTGGTATCGAATTCGCTGATATCCGCACCGGCACTGAACACGTCACCCGCGCCAACCAGCACGATTGCCGACACCTCCGGCATGCTGTCGATCCGCCCGATCATATCGATCAGCCGGCGCCTTAATGCAACGTTGAGACTGTTCATCGGCGGATTTCCCAACTCGACGATAGCCACCCCATCCAGGATTTCTTTCAACACAGGCACGCGCTCCTTTCTCAATGCGTTAGCGGGTAAATCACACACGGCACTCACGTGCCATTCGTCGCATACGCCGAGATCGACCGACGCAAGGCGGGACTGCCAATAACACGAGCCGCGGTACAGCAAGGCTTCGTGATTTCATCTGCCTCCTCCAATCAATCGACTCGATCATATAATACAAATTTAAGTTACACGGTAGACTGTTTTGTATTATATTGCAAGAACTCATTGAACTACGGAACCTCACCATGGCAGGCGTTCTCATCCTTGTAGGCTCTCAATCCGGCAACGCCTCCCTCGTCGCCGACCTCGCCGCGGAGCGGCTACAGGAGCTCGGCCTGGCCAGCCGCTTCGCCGACCCCCAGCGGGACACCCCCCTCATCCTTGCCCAGACCTCTGCCCTGCTCGTCTGTTGCGCCACCCATGGCGCGGGCGATGTGCCAGATCCCATTCGAACCTTCTACGCACAGTTGCTGGCCGCCACCATTGACCTGGTCCACGTGCGTTACGGCGTGATCGCGCTAGGCGACCGGACCTACGCAGAAACCTTCTGCGGGGGAGGCCGCAGAATCGACGAGGCGCTGGCGTCGAAAGGCGCCGTTCGAGTCGGAAGCCGCCTGGAGATCGATGCTTCCAGGACATCGTTCCCCGACGAGCCTGCCCGAGCCTGGCTTGAAGACTGGGTACCGGACTTGCTGGCCGCGGCGCAAGGCACTGTGGCACGCGCAGTCGCTGTTGCAGATCGCAATTTCCGCTAAAGGTGGCAGCGCGGTGGCGAATGCCGTGGGTGCCGACCTTCGGAACGCCGGCGCGCTCGAGGATGCGGCGCCATGCGTGGTAGTAGGATCCAGGATGCTCGGCTAGTTGTGGAGCTTGGAGTGGTCCTCCATGAACCGAAGTCGAAGCTCCTTCACGGTAGGCGCCTTGTGGGCCTTGGCCTTGCCATGCCCAGGGTCGCCGCCGCGCCGGACTTCGGCCAGCCAGTCCTGGGCCAGCGCCCGCGCCAGTTCGACGGTCAGCCCGCCGAACTGGCCGAGTGCCGGTTTACGGCGTACCGCTGTTCGTGCGGTACTGAAGCATGAATACTTTGCGGCCAGTTGGAGTTACCTTACATTTGAAGCCCGGAACGATCGTATCCCGGAGTTCGAAGTCGCCGGCCTGTGCCTTTGCAGCGTCAACAACGCGCTTGGTCAGCCTGATCTTGGTCATGTGGAGCTCCTGAGAGGCCCGATTCCACGTGCCGACTCGGAGCCAGGCGAAAGAGAACCGGGGCGATTTTCATCGCGCACGGCGATCTGATACAAGGCGTTGATTTGCGGAAAATCCGCCACAGCAAGTTGTATCCAAGCAGAGAGGCGCTGCGACTGACTAACTATTTTGTCAAGTCACTCCTCTCACGACACCCGGGCGGAAGGTCAATAGCAACGACGGTTTGCGAGCATACAAGGCGTGGCTTCATGGCTTGACCTTGTAGTCAGGGGCCAGTAGAAGTTGGTTGTAGCCCCCGGCGCATCGTGTTGCGCCCGAATGGTGAAACTGGGATAAGCAGGACAGAGGAAATCGACTTCGCCACAGAGAACGACAGCCATTTCGTTTCCACAGTATTGCCCATGGCCCGCTCGTCAGCTCCCGGGGCGGACCTTTGCTGCCGGCCATCCACCGGAGAAATCGACCACCGCACCGGTCAGGAAGCGAGACTGGGTGGATGCCAGGTACCGAATCAGATCGCCGATTTCCTCGGGATGACCAAGTCGACCCACAGGTACCTCGGACTTCACGTATTCCCTCCCCGCCGGGGCGTCGATGAAAACGGCGCGCGGGTAGTAGGCTTCGCTGTAAAGGAAGTTTGGGGCGACTGCGTTCACTGCAATATTGAGCGAGGCAAGTTCAATGGCAAAAGAATGAAGCAGGGCATTTGCTCCAGCCCTGGCCGCATCGGGAATTGCCGCGCCGTACATCGGAAGATGCGTTCGGCATGAGGTGATCATGACGACGTTCCCGCCGCCCTGGCCCTTGAAATGAGGGATTGCGGCCCTCACTAGTGCGAACGGCCGGACCACAAGCACTTCGAGCGTCTGCCGGAGGTCATCCAGCGATACATCGGTCGAGGATCGGTGTATCGCCGGGTAATGGTCATTGCTGACGATGGCGTCGACGCGACCGGCTTTTTGCCACGCTGCCTCGAGCAGGAGCTCAGGCGTTTCGGCGCTCAGAAGTTCTGCACCCGGATGCAAGGCGACGAACTTGCTCCAGTCATCCTGGACGGTGAAGGTGTCGTCTTGCACGAAAACGCGGAAGCCTGCTTGCAGCAATGCGGCCACCGCAGGCGGACCGGCGTAGCCAGAGGCATTCGTAACTAGGGCGACCTTTTGATCCATGGTTTGCTCCTGATTCATTGAAAGTATGAACGTACATGCTTGCACGTGCTGCCTCGGGAAACAGCCGTGAGTCCTTTCTCAAACCACACCGAATGTGTAATAGAGACCAATCACGAAGAATACGGCGAGCGTCTTGATCATCGTGATCGCAAAGATGTCACGATAGGATTCCCGGTGCGTCAGACCGGTCACTGCAAGCAATGTGATGACGGCACCGTTATGCGGCAGCGTATCCATGCCTCCGCTCGCCATTGCCACGACGCGGTGAAGCACCTCGAGCGAGATTTGCGCGGCTTGTGCACCTTTCACGAACAGATCTGACATCGCAGCGAGGGCTATGCTCATCCCGCCCGACGCCGAACCCGTTATGCCTGCGAGGGCACTGACAGACACCGCGGCCTTTACAAGCGGGTTGGGGATACTCCCGAGCGTGCCGATGACAGCAGCAAAGCCCGGCAACGCGGCGACGACACCTCCGAAACCGTATTCCGAAGCGGTGTTGACTGACGCGAGCAACGCCCCGGCGACCGCAGCCTTGGTTCCAGCGGCAAACCGGTCACGCAGTTCGCGGAAAGCGGTGGCAACAACCAGCAGAATGCCCAGAAGCAAAGCGACTTCCACGGACCAGATTGCCAGGACGGAGTTGATCGTAGTCGTCACCGGGGAGTGAAGGCCCGGCAGGACATCCGGTGCAATCGTATATGTCGGTCCGTACCAGGCAGGAATCGCGCGGGTGAATGCGAAGTTTGCAACACCAACGAGCAACAGGGGTGCGATGGCCACGAGCGGATGTCGAAGTACGCGTGATACCACTCTCTCCGGTTCATTGACAAGGTCCGTCCCATATCCTTCGCCCGTTGCCATCGCGGCGCGGCGTCGCCACTCAAGGAATGCGAGCCCGACGATGACGATGAACAGCGATCCTGCAATGCCGAGGCCGGGCGCCGCCCACGCTGTTGTCTTGAAGAAGTTCGTCGGAATGATGTTCTGGATTTGCGGGGTGCCGGGAAACGAATCCATGGTGAACGAAAACGCCCCTAGGGCGATCGCGCCTGGCATCAGTCTCTTCGGAATATTGCTCTGTCGGTAGAGTTCCGCAGCGAAGGGATAAACCGCAAACACGACAACGAACAGCGAGACGCCACCATAGGTGAGCAATGCACAGACCGCGACGATGACTGCATTCGCGCGGGAGCGGCCGATATAGCGGATCGCCGCATGAACAATGGCTTCGGAGAAACCGGCCAGTTCAATCACTTTCCCGAAAACGGCGCCGAGCAGAAAGACAGGAAAGTAGAGTTTCACGAATACGACCATCTTCTCCATGAAGATTCCAGAGAAGACGGGTGCAACCGCGGCAGGTTCCGTCAGCAGGACTGCGCCAAGTGCCGCGAGCGGGGCAACCAGAATGACACTAAAGCCGCGGTAGGCAGCAAACATGAGAAACGCCAGCGATGCGGCGATAATGACGAACGACATTGTGTCTCCAGACGATACTTGGAATACCAACCGCGGGCGGTACGGCGGTCGCACCACAAGGGCCTGTCTATATCCCCCGTTCTGATGACGAGGGTTGTCTCCCACACGGCAATCTAACCGGCTTAGCGTCCTGCTGCGAAGCGTCGCTGTGCGGCGAACTCCATTAGCCGCTCATCGCGCCAATCCCTGCGTTTGGCCAGATCTTGCATCGACAAGTGCTGACGGCGATCTTTCTCCACCTGGGCTATCCACTGCGCATCCCATGGGCCGTCCGCGATCCGCGACTGGGCTATCGAGTAGTAGAGCGGCCCAAGCCTGTTGGCGTAGTCGGCCACGCCGCCGGGCGCGTTGAGGTCGATGGTTTCGAATGGCCCCATGAATGACCATCGCCAGCCCAACCCGTCACGCACGGTCTTGTCGATGTCCTCGCAACTCGCAATTCCCTCGCGGTGCAATGCCCACGCCTCGCGCAGCAATGCCGCCTGAAGACGATTGAGCACGAATCCTTCGATTTCCTTGCGCACGTGCACAACGCTCTGCCCAATGCCAGCCATCAGCTTGTCGACGAACGTGACCGTCTCTTCCGATGTCTGGCTGGACGGTACGAGTTCGACGACGGGTACGAGATAAGGGGGATTGACCGGATGAGCGATCAGCACCCGAGGCGAGATCCCCAAGTCGCTGGCAAAGGCCGAGGCGGGAATGCCGGAACTCGAGCTGCCAACCATGACGTTGCCGCCTGCGACGCGATCGATGTCTTCCATCAGCCTGCGTTTCACGTCCATGCGCTCAAGTACAGATTCCTGTACGTATGCCGCGCCGGCAACCGCCTCGGCGAGTGACGTCACCCGGGTCAGACGCGCGGCCACCTCTTCCGGCGATTGCTCGAGCAGGCCGTGTGCCTTCATGGCATTCAATTGCTCTACCGCCCACGGTATCGCCTGTTCTGAGATACGGGGATCGTTGTCGAAGATACGCACCGACAGGCCTGCGCGGGCAAAGGCAATTGCCCAGCCTGCGCCAACCAGGCCCGCACCAACAATGGCCACGGGCATATTGAAGTCAATTGTGGATTTCATATTTCAGTTGACCATTGAGTCGTGATCGGCAGACAGACATATCTCGCTGATCCGAAGGTTGTTCCTGGTAATTCGCGAGGGGAATGTGTCGCGCAGGCGCTCCTCGTGGATCGGAATGACGCGTCGCATTTCGTGTTGCACAGACTTCATCATCTCTTCGGTGGCAAGAAGGAGATTGGTCTGGCTTCCCACAGCGAGGCCTACGGGGTTGTACATCTTTTCGATGCCAATCGAGGCACCATCGAACTCCAGGTTTTCGAACACGTAGACAAGGTCGCCTGCCAGCACCCAACTGTCTTGTGAGGGAACGCGACCATCGTTGCGAACATGCACCCACTGGCTGCCGTAGGTATGACTATCAAACGCCGCATGAAGGTCGATGCCCGGCAGCACGTCTTCGCGATCTCCCTCAACCACTACCAGGCGTCCCTGTTTCGCGAGGTCGACTGCGCGCAGGATGTCCGAAGGGTCGACAGCGCCCATCAGCCAACGCATG
The DNA here is from genome assembly GCF_000611125.1 of Cupriavidus sp. SK-4. NCBI lineage: Bacteria > Pseudomonadati > Pseudomonadota > Betaproteobacteria > Burkholderiales > Burkholderiaceae > Cupriavidus > Cupriavidus sp. SK-4. The sequence continues at coordinate 64,082 of NZ_JFJW01000152.1, read as the reverse complement.
CGGTCTGGCAACGACATGGCCCAGATCCATTTCGACAGCTCGCGCTCCTGGATGTAGAAGGTTGCGTTCGGGAAATCATCCGTATTACCGAGGTGGTCGAAATGTGCATGTGTGATGAACACCGTATCAACGTCTTCGGGCTTCACGCCGCATTCCGCCAGAACATCTCTGGGCGAGTGCCAGTTCTCGACGCCGAAGCGGTCGCCGAGCATTCCGCCGTACTCCTTGTGGTTGTATCCCACATCAACCATTACGACGTGGCCATTCCCCTTGATCAGCACATAGCAATAGGGCAGCTTTACATATCCCTCGTTATGCGCACCGTAAATCACTCCACTCTTATGGTAATTCGCGACATAGCTGTACTCGAGTACCCATACCGAATAGCCTGCACCCATGCTTATCTCCTGTGATTGTCATGACTCGTTTCCGTATGGATATACTCAGCCGCTGCAACAGCAGCAGGCCTGGCTGAAGTCCACGGGATTGAGGCCGAGCGATGCGTCAGACGCCAAACGCACGAGCGCGTTAGCGCGTTTGAGTTGATCCGTCCACGCCGACACCTGTTCGCGGACATGTTCTTGCCCACACGTCGTGCTCGCGAACTGGTCCGTCACTTCACCGACCAAGGACATTGCACGACACAGCGCCCAATGGCGACGTGAGGCCCCCTTTGGCGCTGCAATAGATCGAATCGCGTCGGAACACTCGCGAGCACGTTCGATCGGTGTTGTTACCGCTTCGAAATCGCGGTCGAATCGACCACTTACTTGCGCGAGCAGGAACAGTCCCGCGAGTTGGCCTATCAGCCGTCCGAGATTGTCGTAAAGCGGGCGAACCGCGAGTGCATATGCAATCAACTCGTCCTGAGTGACCGCAATGTCGGCGAATGGATCGATGTCTTCCGGCGGGACGTCCAGCGCGTCGCAACCCGCGAGGTGCACGAGCGGTTTCTCCAACGCTGATCGATGTGAAGTTGCGGGAACCATGGAATTGCCTCCTCTGGTGTTCAGGCTGCGGTCCAGCCGCCATCGAGCATGAGCGCGCTGCCAGTCATCAGCGAGGACGCGTCGCTCGCAAGGAAAACAAAGGCACCCATCACTTCCTCAACGCGACCGACGCGGCCCAGCGCAATCTTCGACGTCACCCAGTCACGAAACCCGGGTTCCTTGAACATGTCGGCGGTAAATGCCGTTTCAATAAACGTGGGGCAGACAGTGTTCACGCGGATGCCATGAGGCCCGAGCTCCCACGCCAGCGCCTTCGTCATGCCCTCGATGGCATGCTTGGTCGCGCAGTAGACGGTACGGCCCGGGCTCCCTACATGCCCCATCTGCGACGAGACATTTACGACTGCACCTCTCTTGCCACATTCCAGCAATTTCCTCGCTACCGCGCGCGACACGTAAAAGGCAGCCTTGACGTTCAACGCCATGACCGCGTCAAGGTCTTCGTCCGTTACGTCGACCAGCTTCATGGGTCGATTCATTCCGGCGCTGTTGACGAGGATGTCGAACGGTTGCCGAGCCGCCACGGCTTCGCTGACCAAACGGGAATTTGTTACGTCCAGGACCATGCAGTCGCTTTCACCCCCCGCCGCGTTTATTGCTTCACTCGCTGCTTCAATTTCTGTTGCAGTTCGCGCTGCGAGCGTTACCTTTGCGCCCGCTTGTGCGAGCGCCGCCGCAGCGGCAAGGCCTATACCTCTTCCTGCGCCTGTTACGAGCGCCGTTTTTCCATCAAGACGAAAATCAGGAAGCATTGGCAACATAAGTAATCCTAAAGATACAGACCAGATCGCCAGCTAATCGAGGACGCGACACAAGGCAAACAGGGCGTTGCGTTGCAAAGATCCAGAAACGATCCTCATCAAGATGCGGTCATGCTCGATGCCGCAGCGGACCACGCAATGTGATTTGTAGCCGCGGAATCAGGCGGGAACGGCTGTGCCGTAGGGCACGTCGCGGTGTCCGTAACGGCGAACGCGCAGATTGGCCTGCTCGCCGTGCGCGATCATGCCTTCAATCGCGCAGAGTCGTGAGCAGTAGGAGCCGATCATCGCACTGGCTTCGTCTGTTAGGACCTTCTGGTACGTGCAGGTCTTGATGAACTTGCCCACCCACAGACCGCCGGTATAGCGAGCCGCCTTGCCCGTTGGCAGGGTGTGGTTCGTTCCGATGACCTTGTCTCCGAACGCAACATTGGTTCGCGGCCCGAGGAACAGTGCACCGTAGTTCTTCATGTTCTTGAGGAAATAGTCCGGGTCGCGTGTCATGACTTGCACATGTTCCGATGCGATTCGATCGGCTTCCTTGACCATTTCTTCCAACGTGTCCGTGACGATGACCTCGCCATAGTCGCGCCACGACACGCCGGCCGTATTTGCGGTCGGAAGAATCTTGAGGATACGTTCGACTTCGGCAATCGTGTCCTTTGCCAGCTTCATCGAGTTGGTCAGGAGCACTGCCGGCGTATTGAATCCGTGTTCAGCCTGGCCCAGAAGATCGGTCGCGCACATTTCGGCGTCGACGCTGTCATCCGCAATGATGAGCGTCTCGGAGGGGCCAGCGATCAGGTCGATGCCGATACGGCCAAACAACTGACGTTTTGCCTCGGCGACGAATGCGTTGCCCGGTCCGACAACCATCGACACAGGGTCGATCGTTTGCGTCCCCAGTGCCATCGCCGCGATGGCCTGAACGCCACCGAACGTATAGATCTCGTCCGCGCCTCCAAGGTGCATCGCTGCCACGACTGCCGGATTGGGCCTGCCTTGAACAGGCGGCGACGCGGTGATAATGCGCTGCACGCCCGCAACCTTGGCTGTCACAACGCCCATGTGAGCCGACGCGACGAGCGGAAATTTGCCACCAGGCACGTAACACGCAACGCTATCGACCGGCATGTTCTTATGCCCGAGAACGACGCCAGGGAGCGTCTCAACCTCAATGTCCCGGATCGATTCGCGCTGAGCCTGTGCAAAATTGCGGACTTGAGCCTGTGCAAATTTGATGTCCTCAAGCTGGCCAGCGGAGAGGGAGCGCAAGCAAGCGCCGATTTCGTCTTGCGTCAGGCGGAAGCTCTCGGGTAACCAGTTGTCAAACTTCTTCGACAACTCCGCTACGGCTTCATCACCCCGCTTTGTGACGTCGGCAAGGATTCCGGTAACGGTGTCTCGAACTTTCGCGGCGTCCTGGGACGATTCTTCGGCGCTACGGCCATGCTTCAGATGTTGGATTGCCATTTGCTGAATTCCTGTTGAGAATGGGTGGGCAGATTCGCGGGCCTGCAATTCGCACGACTTTTGCAGCTAATGAATGCAAAATTAGCACAATATCCTCGTGCAAAAACCTGCAAACAGTACAAACTTACCCTAGCAGCGGCGAGCTAAGCTCAGTAAGTGCGCCTTGCACCTTATTTCGTTTTCTTTTGACTCAGAGTTATGCAAAACAATGCAAAAAATTCCGGTGGGCCGCGCGCAACAAAAATCAGGCTAGAGGATGTGGCTGGACGACTTGGCATCTCCGTGTCCACTGTTTCACGTTCACTGGCAGGTCATCCCGCGATTAGTGAAGAGACGCGTGGGGCTGTGCATGCCGTCGCGGCAGAACTCGGTTATCGGATCCCAACCCAGGGGCGTCGCGGGAAGAAGCCTCCAACCAAACTGATTGGGGTCGTGGTCGGCGCGCTTCACAACCGGTTCATGACCGTGTTGCTCACGCATCTGCACGATGCTCTCCAGGAACTCGGATATCAGATCGCGCTCGTCATCGACTCGATGAACGATTCCCAGAATCTGCTGGCTTTCCGGCCACTGATTGATGGCTATCTGGACGGTTTGATTTTCGCCACTGCGACGCTCGATTCACCGGTGGTCGCCGAGATGCAACGGCGGGGAATCCCATTGGTGCTTGTCGTCAGGTCGGTTGACGATGTCATGGTCGATACCGTGGAGATCGATAACGTTCACGCGGGAGCCGTTGCCGCCGAACATCTCTATCAGCTAGGCCATCGCAGGATCGGGCTTGTCATGGGACCGAAAAACACTTCGACCAGCCGGGACCGCGCAAAAGGGGCATTGAGCTGGCTTAGAGACGCGGGACTGCCGACAGATGCGATATCTGTCGTCTGGAGTGAATACACAACAGAAGCAGGCTATTCCAGTGCGGTTTCAATGCTCAACGAGCCCAGACCCGTCACGGCTATCCTTGCCGGAAATGACACGATCGCCCTTGGCGTTCTAGAGGCAGCCAAACGCCGGGGCATGCAGGTCCCAGAACAGCTTTCCATCATCGGCTTCGACGATACGCCCTTGGCCAATTCTCCGCTGGTTGGACTGACATCGATACGGCAGCCAGTCGAAGCCATGGCACGGACGGCCGCACGGCGCCTGGTCGAGCGCATTCGTGTCGGGGGCGTGGGAGCGCCCATCCACGATGTTCTGCCCATTCAACTCGTACGACGCGACACCACCGGTCCTGCGCCAGACGCGAGCTGAGCCGGGAAGCCTCAGCACTAAAACCGGCGAGCTTGGAACTCGGCCCTCAAGTCAAGTTGTAACGTCTTCATTGCCTGTACTGTGAAATCGCCCCCAGCCATGTCAGATTCCACCAACCAGCCCAACTCTTCATCGTGTACGAATCCAGTCGCGCATTCCTCAAACGCCGGCCAGTCCTGGGCCGGCGACCGCGCCGGTTCGACGGTCAGCTCGCCGAACTGGCCGAGCTCCGGCTTACGGCGCATACCCGAGTTCGTGCGGTACTGAAGCATGAACACTTTGCGGCCGGTTGGTGTTACCTTGCAAATGAAGCCCGGAACGATCGTATCCCGGAGTTCGAAGTCGCTGGTCTGTGCCTTTGCAGCGTCAACAACGCTCTTGGGCAGCTTGATCTTGGTCATGTGGTGCTCCTGAGAGGCCCCGATTCCAGGGGCCGGCCAGGAGCCAAGCGAAAGAGAATCGGGGCGGCTTTGCATCGCGCACCGCGATATGATCCAAGGCATTGGATTTGCGGAAAACCCGCGACAGCAAGCTGTATCCAAGCCAAGAGGCCCGCCGGTGCAGCGCATATGCTGTGACTGACTATCATCAGAGATGAACCCGGCGTCGTGCGCGACGCACGGCCGGCCTGGCGCCTGACCACTACCGGACACTGACATGAGCAAGATCGGCTTTATCGGACTTGGCGTGATGGGCAAGCCCATGGTGCAACACCTTGTCGACGGCGGGCATACCGTGTTCGCCCATACGCGCAGCGGCGTGCCGCAAGACCTGCAGGACGCCGGCGTGAATGCCTGCGCCAGCGCCGAGGAGGTGGCGAAGCAGTCGGAAACCATCATCCTGATGCTGCCTGACACGCCCGACGTGGAGCGCGTGCTGTTTGGCGAGAAGGGGGTCGCTGACGGCCTTGCCGACACGGCAGGCGGCGTTACCGTGATCGACATGAGCTCGATCTCGCCGATCGCCACGCGCGAGTTCGCGCGCTGCATCGAGGCGCTCGGCGTCGACTATGTCGATGCGCCGGTCTCCGGCGGCGAGGTCGGGGCCAAGGCGGGCACGTTGTCGATCATGGCCGGCGGCAAGCAGGAAGTATTCGACCGCGTGCTGCCGATCCTGCAGCTGATGGGCAAGAACATCACGCGCGTGGGCGAGGCCGGCGACGGCCAGGTGGCCAAGGTGGCCAACCAGGTGATCGTGGCGCTGACCATCGAGGCGGTCAGCGAAGCGCTGGTGCTGGCCGCCCGCGCCGGCGCCGACCCCGCGCGCGTGCGCGAGGCACTGATGGGCGGCTTTGCCAGCTCGCGCATCCTGGAAGTGCATGGCGAACGCATGATCAAGCGCACCTTCGACCCGGGCTTTCGTATCGCGCTGCACCAGAAGGACCTGGACCTGGCGCTGTCCACCGCGCGCCAGCTCGGCGTGGGCCTGCCCAACACGGCGTCGTGCCAGCAGCTGTTCAATGTCTGCAGCGGGCTGGGCGGCGCAGGCTGGGATCATTCCGGGCTGGTCAGGGCGATCGAGCACCTGTCCTCGTTCGCCATCGGCGACGAACCGCCCGCAGCCTGAACCACGCAGCCCCCACCGCCCGCCTCGCCGCATGCCGCGCGCGAACACCGTGGTGCTGACCGCGCTGGCGATGCTGGCCTTTGCCGGCAATTCATTGCTGTGCCGGCTCGCGCTGAAAGGCACCACCATCGACGCGGCCAGCTTTACGCTGGCCCGCGTCGCCGCGGCAGCGCTGGTGCTGTGGGTCATCGTCGTGGCGCGGCACCAGTTGGTGCGCACGGTCGTGGCGCAGCGGCTGCCGCCGGTGGAAGGCAACTGGATCTCCGCGCTTGCACTGTTCTGCTATGCCGCGGCCTTTTCCTTCGCCTATGTACGCCTCACCGCGGGGACCGGCGCGCTGCTGCTGTTCGGGGCGGTGCAGGCCACCATGACTGGCTTTGGCCTCTATGCCGGCGAGCCCATGCGCATGCAGCAATGGATTGGCCTGTCACTGGCGCTGGCCGGGCTGGTGTGGCTGTTGCTGCCGGGGCTGGCCACGCCGCCGCTGCTGTCCTCGCTGCTGATGATCGCGGCCGGGATCGCGTGGGGCGTTTATTCGCTGCGCGGCAGGCGCGCCGCGGATCCGGCTGCCACCACCGCGGGCAATTTCCTGCGCGCGGTGCCGATGGCGCTGGCGCTGGGTGCGGTGATGCAGGCGCAGCGTTCACTGGACGGCGCGGGACTGGCCTATGCGCTGTTGTCCGGTGCCATCACCTCCGGGCTGGGCTATGTCATCTGGTATGCCGTGGTGCCGCGGCTGAAGGCCGCCACCGCCGCCACCGTGCAACTGAGCGTGCCGGTCATTACGGCGGCGGGCGGCATCGCGCTGCTCGGTGAAGCCCTGAGCCTGCGGCTGGCATTGAGCGCGGCCGCGGTGCTGGGCGGCATTGCGCTGGTGATCGCAGGCAAGCGCGGCTAAGGCGCTGGTACGTCAAACCCGCCTGCGTGGAACACCAGCGGCGCGCCCGGCGTCGATCCATAGGCCACCACCTCCACGACAAAGATCACGTGGTCGCCCACAACGCGCACCGAGTGGTGCCGGCAGATGAAATGCGCCAGCGTGCCGTCGATCAGCACCGTGCCACATGGCCCGGGGCGGCAATCGACGCCTGCAAAGCGGTCGCCACTGCGCGCGGCAAAGCGCTGGCACAAGGCCAGCTGGCCACTGCCCAGCACGTTGATCGCGTGGCACGGCGCCGCGCGCAGCGCCGCCAGGCTGCCGGAGCTGCGTGCCAGGCACCACAACAGCAACGGCGGTGCGAGCGACACCGAGGTAAAGGCATTGATCGTGACGCCGACCGGCTGGCCGTCGACGTCCGCGGCCGTGACGATGGTGACGCCCGTGGCAAACTGCCCCAGCGCATCGCGCAAGGCCCGCCGCGCCGCGCCATCGTGGCTGATGGCGCAGGCTGCGTCGTCCTGGCCGCTGTCGTTGCAGGCTTGCGTGTCATTCGGCAGCGGCGCCAGGGCGGGGATCATTGCGCGGCAGGCCGCACCTCTCCGGGCGGCGCGTCGATATCCAGCCCCAGTGCCATGCGCCCTGCGTACTCCTGCTGCGCACCAGCCTGCAGCGGATGGAAGCGCGCCCCCTGCGCATCGCGAAAGCGCCGCTCCAGCCCGGCATCGCGATAGAAGCCCGCGCCGCCGGCCAGGTCCATCGCCGCCTCGACCGTCGCCAGCACCGCGCGCGCGGCCAGCGTGCGGGCGCACATGATGCGGTTGGTGGTGACCGCGCCCGGCGCCTGCCCCGATGCCGCCGCGAACATCGCATCCAGCGCCAGCTGCGCGGCCTCGGCCTCGTTGCACAGGCGCCCGGCGGCTTCCACCGCATGCGCGCTCAGGCGCCGCTGGCGCGCCAGCTGCAGCGCGATATCGCGCGCGGCCTCGGCCACGCCGACGTAGACCGCATAGATCAGCGGCAGCGCGATCATCGCCACCGTATGCATCATCGGATGCCACACGCCTTGCGGGCGGCGGGCGGCAATGGCGGTATCCGGCACCAGCACGCCTTCCAGCAGCACATCGTGCGAGCCGGTGCCGCGCATGCCGAGCGTGTGCCAGTTCGACAGCACGCGTACGCCCGGCGACTTCATCGGCAGCGCGAAATGCAGCACCGTGGGCCCGGTCTCCGGATCGTCATGGACGGCGCAGGTCATGAACAGGTCCGCCGCCGGCGCGCCGCTGGCGAAGATCTTGCGCGCATCCACGCGAAAGCCGCCATCCACGCGCGTAGCCGTGCCGCTGCCCTGCAGCCAGTCCGAACCGCCGCTGCCCAGCAGCACCATCTGCTCGCCCGCCACGCGCTTGAGCAGACCCTCCACCGGCGCTTGCTGATTGCGCCAGCGCCACGCGGCCGCGGCCACCGGGTGGGTGTGCATGGCAAAGGCCAGCGCGGTCGATCCGCAGTACTTGCCCAGCTCGCGCAGCACCGCGCCCAGCTCCTGGTGCGACAGCCCGGCGCCGCCCAGTTCCTGCGGCACGGCCGCGGCAAAGAAACGGTGCGCGCGCAGGTCGTCGTAGTTGGCGCTGACGAACTGCCCGCTGGCATCGATCTCTGGCGCGCGTGCGTCGAAGCTGCGGCCCAGGGTCGCGGCCAGGCCGAGCCAGTCGGCCTGTGCGCCTGCGCTGGCATCCGCTGTGGAAAGGGTTTCCATGGTGTTGTCTCCGGCTTGTCTGATACGTGCGCTGCGGCGTTGTATGGCGCCAGGCACGGTGCTAGTATCGGAGCCCGGTCCCCTCGCCCGTATGATCGGGCGTCCGGCTTTCTTGCGCGAAACACCGGATCTGGAGGAATGTGACCATGGATGCCTTGTCCGACCTCTTGCGCGCCGTGCAGCTCAGCGGCGCCGTGTTCCTGAACGGCGAGTTCAAGTCGCCGTGGTGCCTGATCAGTGAAGCGGATGCTGAATTGCGCGCCGCCTTCCTGCCCCGCGCCGACCGCGTCGTCTCCTACCACCTGATTACCGAAGGCGTCTGCTGGGCGCGCCTGGTCGACGGCACCGGCCCGGGCTTGCGCGTGGATACCGGCGAACTGCTGGTGGTGCCGCAGGGCGAGCCGCACGTGCTGGGCAGCGACCTGCGCCTGCAGCCACTGCCATCCGCTCCGCTGGTGTACGACATGCTGCGCAACAGCCCGGGCGAGGTCATGCGCGTGTCCTACGGCGGCGGCGGCGAGACCACGCGCATGGTGTGCGGCTTCCTGGGGTTCGACGACACCATGGGCAACCCCTTGCTGACGTCGCTGCCGCGGCTGTTCAAGGTGGGGCTGGGCAGCGGGCTGGAATCGGCATGGCTGGCATCGGCGCTGGCCTTTGCCACCTCGGAAGCGGCGGAACCGCGTGCGGGCACCGCCACGGTGCTGGCCAAGCTGTCTGAGCTGCTGTTCGTGCAGGCAGTGCGGCGCTGCATCGACACCCTGCCTGACAATGAAAGCGGCTGGCTTGCCGCCCTGCGCGACCGCTATGTGGGGCGGGCGCTGTCGCGCATGCACGCGCGGCCCGCCTATCCGTGGACGGTCGATGAACTGGCTGGCAACGTGGGCCTGTCGCGCTCGGCGCTGGCGCAGCGCTTTACCGACCTGCTGGGGCAGCCACCGATGCAGTACCTGGCGCACTGGCGGCTGCGCTCCGCGGCCGCCGAACTGCGCAGCGGCAACCGTTCCATCAGCGAGGTCGCAGGCGCGGTCGGCTACGACTCGGAGGCCGCGTTCAGCCGTGCTTTCAAGCGCGAGTTCGGCCTGCCGCCCGCCAGCTGGCGCCGCAACTATATCGATGCGGGGCAGGCTCCGGCAACGGCCGCACACTGAATTCGCCGCAGCAAAGACAACGGCCCGCGTCAGCAGGCGCGGGCCGTAGCAATGCCAGGGCGGCAGGCAGCGGGCCTTACATCTTCTGCTTGGTGCTTTCCGCCGCGCCCTGTACCTTCTCGCCGCCGCGCTCGATATCCTTGCCTGCACCGGCCATGGTGTTGCAACCCGTGACCAGCATCACGCCAGCGAGGGCAAACAGTGCAAATAGCTTTCTCATGACGATCTCCTTGCTTCGTGTGGATGCGGCGTGCGCCGCCAGGATGGAGTGGATCGGAATGGCTTGGGACCGGGCAGCCGCTTGCCCGACCGGCAATTGGATCGTAGCAACGCACCGCAGCGCGAAAAGTCGGCTTTCGTCCTACCGGGATGTCAGCCGACGGCGCGACCGGCCGTCACCGCGTGCGCGCTTGTAGGACAGCGACGGATACCCCGCGGCGGCGCCATCGCTTAAAAGTTAAAGGTTAGCCCAAGCCCTCCGGAGAACACCATGACGTCACGCAGCATCCACGTGCTTCCCGCCGCAACCGACAATACCGAATACGCCGGCGACGGCGGATGGGCACTCACCATCGAAGGCCTGGAGAACGGTGGCGACGACACCGCGCTGCATTTCCCGACCCAGGAAGCCGCGATCGCGGCCGGCTGGATGCGCGCGCGCGAGGATGGCCTGCCGTTGTGCATCCACGGCCGCGACGGCCTGGTGCGCGAACGCAAGATCTATTGCCGGGACGCACGCGGCACCGCCCGCATCGGCTACTGAGCACCCCGGCCACCGTCAACGGCCGGCCCCACACCCCCTGCATCCCCGGGCCCGCGGCGAACGCGGGCCACAACAATCCATTGCGGGAAACACATTGGGTGAAATCAATGTGTTACGCCTGCGCTCGTGAAAGCTACGGGTCCGTCACCGATACTGGAATCAAGGCAGCACGCCATTATCCAGAACCAACCGAGACCCCCCATGCGCCTGTTCCTCAGGTACCGCCCGCTGGACATCTATCCCGACCCGATCGACGCCAGGGTTGCCGAACTGCACGAGCTTGCCGAAGACATCCATGCCAGGCACGCGCGCAAGTGGCGCCGGCATGGCACGATGCTGACCCCGCGCGACGGTGCGGATCGCAGATTTCCGGCCGGCGACCCGGAAACGCGGCATTAGCTTAGCGACGATTCCTCTCTGCGCTAGGAAATGTGAACAAGTGTCATATCCGGTTGGCAAGGATATGACCCCTGCGAAAGAATGGGTACCGTACGCGGCAGGCTCGATTGGCGAGCCCACCGCTGCACCCTTTTCCTGACGCAGCGAAATGAATCGAACCACCCGGGAATGCGTGATGGCGTTGATTTCCAGCCTGCGTGCCAAGGGGCCCATGCCCCGGCACCAGCTTGCCGCCGCCAGCCGCCTGAACGCCGCGGAACTGACGCGCGCGCTGAAGTCCGCCCGCCAGATGGGCGTGGTCGCCTACGCCGGCGAGCCTGAATCGCCGGCAGAGGCCGATACCCCGCTAGTGCTGACCAGCCGGCCCTTGCCGCCGCCGCGGCGCGTGGCACCGGCACCGCGCGAAAGCAAGCCGCATTTCGAGCCGCTGCTGGACGTCTGGGGCATTGCCCGCCCCACCGCGCTGCGGCGCGGCCATCCCTCGTAGCGCCTTCACCGCAGTCTTCCGACCCGCCCTCGCCGGCATGCCGTTCTTACAAAGGCAGGTAAAGCGCACACGTGCATGAGCCGCCCACGGCTCGCCCTTCTCCCCTGGGGCACCGCCTGCACGCCTGGCCCAGCCCACTTGCCGCGCCGGTACGGAACTTGCGCGACGCTTCTGGCTGAACCTCCCCCGAAGCGTGCGACATGAGGCAACACAACCCGCCCGGCACCACCGCGTCTCCCGCCACTGGCCCTCCGCATGATCGCCAGGCCCCGGCCGGCTTTACGCCGGAGCCGGGGCGCAACTGCTGGCGCGTCGAGCCCTGCCAGCGCTTTGCCATGCTGGTCGACGCCGACGCCTACTTCCGCGCACTGCGCGAAGCGCTGCCGCGCGCCGAGCACACCATCTTCATCCTGGGCTGGGATATCGACAGCCGCATGGAACTGGTGCCGCAGGGCGCACAGGACGGCCTGCCGGCGGGCCTGCGCGACTTCCTGTGCGCGCTGGCGGACCAGCGCCCCGAGCTGCGCATCTATATCCTGAGCTGGGACTACGCCATGGTGATGGCGATGGAGCGCGAGTGGCTGCCGTCGGCCAGCGCCCACTGGCAGGCGCACCGGCACCTGTCGTTCCGGCTTGACGGCAACCATCCCCCCGGCGCCTCGCACCACCAGAAGGTGGTGGTGATCGACAACAAGCTCGCCTTTGTCGGCGGGCTGGACCTGACGCTGCGCCGCTGGGACGACAACCACCATGCCCCTGGCGCGCCGCTGCGCATGGCCGAAGGCAAGCCCTACCCGCCCTTCCATGACGTGCAGTGCGCGCTCGACGGCCCCGCCGCGGCGGCGCTGGGCTCCCTGTGCGCGGCGCGCTGGCTGCGCGCCAGCGGCAGCGAGCCGCGCCCGGTTGCGGCCACCTCGTCAGACCCGTGGCCGCCAGGGCTGGCGCCGGAGCTGACCGACGTGCGCGTCGCCATCGCCCGCACCATGCCCATGTGCGAGGACGAGCCCGGTGTCAGCGAGATCCGCATGCTGCTGCACGATGCCATCGCCTCGGCCCGGCACAGCATCTACATGGAGAACCAGTACTTCAGCTCGCGCGAGATCGCCAAGGCGCTGGAGGCACGGCTGGGGCACGAGGACGGCCCCGATATCGTGCTGGTGTCGAGACGCAACGAGAGCGGCTGGCTGGAAGCGCACAGCATGGGCGTGCTGCGAGCGCGCCTGTACCGCCGCCTGCGCGCAGCCGACACGCACGAACGCTTCTGCCTGTACTGCCCGTCGATTCCGGGCCTGATGCCCGAATGCGTGAATGTGCATAGCAAGGTCACGGTGATCGACGACGACCTCATCACCATCGGCTCGTCCAACCTCAGCAACCGCTCGCTGGGGCTGGATACCGAGTGCAATGTCGTGGTGATGTCGGGCGGCGACCCGCGCGTGCAGGCGGCCATTGCAGCCATGCGCGCACGGCTGCTGGGCGAGCACCTGGACGTGGCACCCGAAGCCTTCCAGGCCGAGGTCGCCGCCACCCGCAGCGTGCTTGCGGCCATCCGCAACCTGCAGCGTGCGGACGGCCGCTCGCTGGAAGCCTACGAGCCGCCGTTACCGGACGACGTCGATGCCGCCTCGCCGGCGGCCAACCTGCTGGACCCGATCGAGCCGATCGACAGCGACCAGGTGCTGGCCGAGTTCGTCAGCCATGAGGCACGCCCGCGCGTGCTCGGGCGCGTCGGGATGATGGTGGTGCTGGCGCTGCTGCTGGCGGGGCTGGCATTTGCGTGGCGCCATACGCCGCTGCGCGAATGGGCGGACTTCCGCGCGCTGCTCGGCGTGGTCGAGCAGCTGGACGAGATGCCGCTGGCACCGCTGGCGATGATGGGCGTCTACCTGGCCGGCGCGGTGACAATGCTGCCGGTGACGCTGCTGATCCTGCTGACCGTGGTCATATTCGGCCCGCTCTACGGCGCCGCGCTGGCGCTGTGCGGCACCGTGCTGAGCACCGTCGCAGGCTACCTGGCCGGCCGCTTGCTGGGGCGCAATGCCGTGCGCCGCTTTGGCGGCAGGCGGCTGAACCGGGTCAGCCACCAGCTGGGCAAACACGGGGTGGTGGCAATGGTGGTGCTGCGGCTGGTACCGATTGCACCGTTCGCGCTGGTCAACCTGGTGATCGGCGCATCGCGCATCAGCCTGCGCGACTGCCTGCTCGGCACCGCGCTGGGCATGCTGCCCGGCATTGTGGTCGCTGCCTGCCTGGTGAACCGGGTCGCCGCCGCGGCGCGCGATCCGGGCCTGTTCACGTTCGCCTTGCTGGCGCTGGTGCTGCTGGTGCCGGCGTCGCTGCTGCTGGTGCTGCGCCGCCGGCGCAGGCGCCATGCCGAGGGTGGCGCCGCGCGTCCGCACGACGATCCGCCCGGCCCCCGCGGCCGGCTGGC
>NZ_JFJW01000152.1:0-50147 GCF_000611125.1 Cupriavidus sp. SK-4 | reverse complement strand
GCACGGCTGGCGGCACTGCGCCGCCAGGCCTAGCGCTGGCGGCGATAGCCGGCGTTCATGAACTGGGTCCACTCGCCGTTCTCGCCCAGCATGTAGGACGTCAGCGTGCGGTGGTCGTCGTCGGTGAAGGTGATCACGTCGCGGTACTGGGCCATGCGGCCATTGCCGGAGCAATCCGGCCCCTCGGCACGCAGCGTCAGCTGCTGGCCGCCGGCATCGAGCTCGCCTTCATAGATCCACAGGTGGGTCATCATCGAGCCGATGAAGGTCCCCACGAAATGCTTGCGGGCGGGATCGTAGCCCAGCGTCATGACCGTGGTGGACGGGCCGCAGCCGGGCATGTCGCCCTGCGTCACGCACTGGACCCAGACGTCGCCGACGCTGCTCACGCGCTCGGGGATCTCCCACTTCTGCACCGGCTGGTCCGGCCCCATCGATGCCTCGCCTTCGGCGATCCAGTTGCCCACCAGCCGTTGCAGCCAGCGGTGCTCCTTCTGCGCTTCGGTCTTCATTTTCGGTCTCCTTGGGTTGCATCCACGGACGTTTGTGGATGCCGTACACATAGACTAGCAAATGAAATGGACAGCGTCCACTTTTGCCTGCGATTTGCTGTGCTGCGCTGGCCTGTCCGGTATAGCTTCAAGCGAGCAATCGCGCGGCATGCAGGGCGATGCGCTGATTGACATGCAGGTATTTACCTGCATATACTCCCCTCACGCACAAACACAACGGACCGGATGGACGCTGACAAGGTTTTCAAGGCGCTGGGCGACCCGACACGCAGAAAGCTGCTCGACCTGCTGTACGAGAGGAACGGGCAGACGCTGGGCGAGCTCTGCGAGCACCTGAACATGGCGCGGCAATCGGCCACCCAGCACATCGGGATCCTCGAGGCGGCCAATCTGGTGAGCACGGTCCGGCGTGGCCGGGAGAAGCTGCATTTCATCAACCCGGTGCCGCTGCACGAGGTCTACGAGCGCTGGGTGCGGAAATTCGAACGTCAGCGGCTCAGCCTGCTGCACGACCTGAAGAACGAACTCGAAGGAGATCAGCAATGACCCAGGAGAAGACCAGCTTCGTTTATGTGACCTACATCCGCTCGACGCCGGAAAAGGTGTTCGAGGCCATCACGAAACCGGAGATTGCGCAGCGCTACTGGGGCCACGAGAACATCTCCGACTGGAAGCCCGGATCGACCTGGGAGCACGTGCGCGCCAACGAGCAGCGCATGGTCCAGGTGGTCGGCAAGGTCGTCGAGGCCGCGCCGCCGACGCGCCTGGTCATCACGTGGGCGAGCCCCTCGCAGGCGGCCGATCCTGCCAGCTACAGCCGCGTGAGCTTCGACATCGAGGCGTACGAGGAGATGGTGCGGCTGACCGTCACCCACGACGAACTCGAGGCCGGCAGCGGGATGGCCAAGGGCGTCAAGCAGGGCTGGCCAATCGTTCTTTCCAGCCTGAAGTCCCTGCTGGAAACAGGGCAGGCCATCGATGTCTTCGCCAAGCCGAAGGCGGCCTGAACCGGGAGTTGCTCATGACCCAGCCCTACACCGGCGGATGCGCGTGCGGCGCGATCCGCTACGCAACCAGGCACGCGCCCGTCTTCCAGAACCACTGCCAGTGCCGCGACTGCCAGCGGCGCAGCGGCACCGGGCACGGCTCCTACCTGACCTTTCCCGCGCGCGCCGAGATGACCATCACCGGCGAGGCGACGCACTGGGAGGTCGCGGGCGACAGCGGCAACGTGAAGGTCCACGCCTTCTGCCCGGTCTGCGGAACGCCGGTCTTCCTGCGCTTTGCCGCGATGCCGGAACTGATCGCGGTCCACGCGGGCAGCCTGGACGACCCGGACCGCTTCGTGCCGCAGGTCCTCACCTACAGCGTCCGCGCACCGGCGTGGGACGCCATCGATCCTTCGCTGCAGGCATTCGAACGGATGCCGGCTGGCTAGGACCGTCAGGCCCTAGTGCGGCAGCCTGACCTTGGGCACCACGAACTGGTTGCCCGGGGCGCGCAGCACGTCGCACTGGACCTTGGCCTTGCGCACGGCGCCGTCCTGCGCCAGGTATTCGACGTCGGCCACCACGCTGTAGGCGTCTTCGGCCACCTTGCGGGTCTTGCCGCCGACCCACTTGAAGCTGGCGGGATTGGGCAGCGCTGCCTTGACCGCCTTCATGCAGGCGACCGGGGCCTCCGGGGCCTCGTCCTTGCCGCGCGGCTTTGGCGCTTCATCCTGCCCGGCGGCCAGTGCCGCCGACGAGCACGTGACCGACAACGCCATCACCAGCGCGGTGGACAGGGAACGCGGGAAAAGCGGCGAAAGCATCTTGGACTCCTGGGCTGGGGCAGAACTGGGCGCCACATTCTAACGCCAGCGCCGATGCCGTTCAGGCCACGGCACCGGCACAAAAGTTCCCCCGGCGCCACTGCCTGGCGGCGCTAGCGCCGCACGCAGGCCTTGTAGGTGAACTTGTCGCCACGAAACATGAATTCGGAGAAAGCCAGCGGCTTGTCATCAATGTCGTGCGGCGTGAATCGGATGCGCAGCAGTGGCTCGCCCGGCGCCACCTTGAGCCGGCGCGCGGTTTCGGCATTGGCAGGGATTGCTGCGCTCTCCGTATGCAGGTACTTGAGGCGATAACCCAGGCGGGCTTCCACGATCATCAGTGCATCGTGGCTTTCAAGATCGTGCTCCAGGATCGCACGCATCAGGGGTTCGGGCGCCATCGTCATGCCGACCGCCACCGGGGTGTCGGCCACTGACTTGAGCATGGTCACGCACAGCAGCCTGGTTCCCGGCGGCAGGCGCAGCGCTTCGGTGGCGATGGCCGGCGCCGCAATCAGCCGCGTCGACAGCAGCTTGCCGTGCGCTTCGTGCCCGCGCGCGCGCATGTAGTCGAAAAAACCAGTCAACGGCCCCAGGTCCGCCTGCCCCGCCGGACGGCTGACAAAGCTGCCCTTGCCGTGCACCGTCTCGATCAGCCCTTCGGCAAGCAGCGATGCCAGCGACTGGCGCACGGTGATGCGGCTGACGCCGAATTCAGCCATCAGCTCAGACTCGGACGGCAGCTTGATGCCCGGGGTCCATTCGTTGTTGACGATGCGCTGGCGCAGCGCGCCTTCGATCTGCTTGAAGCGAGGCAGGGAGCTTGTTGTCACGAGATTGATGGTGTTCACGTCATGTCCGATGCGGGCATCTACTTATCATAACAACATTGACTCATCATAACATGTCATGACAAGATGCTCCGATACACCAATGACAAGATTCGCGGCGCCGCTCAAGAAGTCATGGCGCACGCATACGGAGACAAGCGATGCCAGACCTCTGCGCCCTGTTGCAGCCGCGCACCATCGCCGTGATCGGCGCCTCCACCCAGCCCGACAAGGTGGGCGGCATGCCGGTGCGGCTGCTGAGCGAACTGGGCTACGTCGGCCGCATCATTCCCGTGCATGCCACGGCGCGCGAAGTACAGGGGCTGGCTGCGGTGCCCTCGCTGGATGCGCTGGACACACCGGCCGACCTCGCCATCGTGGCGCTGCCGGTCAGTGCCAGCCTGGACGCCATGCGCCAGCTGGCGCGCAACGGCACGCGCGCCGCGGTGTTCTTCACTTCGGGCTTTGCTGAAACCGGCGGCGACGGCATCGCCATGCAGGCGGAGCTGACGGCCCTGGCGCAAGCGCACGGCATCACGCTGCTGGGGCCCAACTGCCTGGGCGCGATGAACCTGCGCGAGCGCGTCTTTGCCACCTTCTCGCCGATGCCGCTGAGCGGGCTGCCGCCGCTGGGCGATGTCGGGTTGGTCAGCCAGAGCGGCGCCTTCGGCGCCTATGCCTTTGGGCTGGCGCGCGAGGCATCGCTGGGGCTGAGCCACTGGGTCACCACCGGCAACGAAGCCGGCCTGCACGTGGCCGACGTGATCGAATGGCTGGCGCACGACGACGCCACCCGCGTGATCCTGGCCTACCTGGAAGGCTGCCGCGACGGCACCCGCCTGCGCCGCGCGCTGGCGGCGGCGCGTGCCGCGGGCAAGCCGGTGGTGGTGACCAAGGTCGGCACCACCGAGGCCGGGGCCCGCTCCGCGCAATCGCACACGGCCAGCCTGGCCGGCGAGGACGCCGTCTACCAGGCGGTCTTCGACGAGTACGGCGTATTCCGCGCCCATACGCTGGATGACTTCTTCCGGCTGGGCTACGTGCTGTCGCGCGGGCGCCGGCCGACGCGCTGGCAGCCCTCGGCGAAAGAGCCGGAAAGCGCCGTCACGCCGGTCGCATTGGTCACGGTTTCGGGCGGCGTCGGCATCATGATGGCCGACCAGGCCGAGGCGCTGGACCTGCCCATGCCGCCCATGCCGGAAGCCGCGGCCACTGCGCTGCGCAGCGCCATTCCCTTTGCCAGCACGGCCAATCCCATCGACGTCACCGGGCAGATCGTGGCGCAGCCGGAAGTGCTGCTGGACGCGATTGCCGCCGCTGCGCAAAGCCCCGACTACGGCAGTGTGGTCGCCTTCCTGGCGGGCGGCGTT
Organism: Cupriavidus sp. SK-4; assembly: GCF_000611125.1. Classification (NCBI taxonomy): domain Bacteria; kingdom Pseudomonadati; phylum Pseudomonadota; class Betaproteobacteria; order Burkholderiales; family Burkholderiaceae; genus Cupriavidus; species Cupriavidus sp. SK-4. Next base: position 45,622 of record NZ_JFJW01000152.1, on the reverse strand, counting down.
GGCGCGCCGCGCATCTGGCCCGGGCTGCAGGAAGCTGTCGAGACCCTGCACCGCAGCGGCACCGCGGCGCCGCTGCTGTTCAGCGGGCTGGTCGATGACGAAAAGCGCCGCTGGCTCGAAGCGCGCGGCGCGCTGGTCTTCCGCGAACCCGCCCACGCGGTGCAGGCCGTGGCCGTGCTGGCCCGCGCCGCCGCGCAGGCAGCGGCAGCACAAGCGAAGCCCGCCGTATCTGCCGCGGCCCTGGCTGCGCCGGACCTCCCGCGCGACACCACGTCGCTGTCCGAGTTCGATGCCATGCAGTGGCTCACCGCCTGCGGCATCCCCACCGCACCCCACGGACTGGCGCGCGATGCCGACGAGGCCGTGCGCATCGCTGAAGGCATCGGCTACCCGGTCGCCGTCAAGCTGTGTTCGCCCGACATCCTGCACAAGAGCGACGTGGGCGGAGTGGTGCTGAACGTGGCCGATGCGCAGGCGGTGCGTGCGGCGTTTGCGCAGGTGCGGGCCGCCGCAACCAACCGCGGCAGCCCGGCGCGCTTCGACGGCGCGCTGGTCGCCGGCATGGTGCGCGGCTGGGGCGAGCTGATGGTGGGCGTGCGGCGCGACCCGGTATTCGGGCTGGTGGCGCTGGCCGGCATCGGCGGCACGGCGGTGGAGATCTTCCGGCAGACCACGTTCGGCCTGGCCCCGCTGACCCATGCCCGCGCCTGCACCATGCTGCGCGCAAGCCGTGCCGAAGCGCTGCTATGCGGCCATCGCGGCCATCCCGCGGTCGATGCCGATGCCGTGGCCGAAGTGCTGGTGCGCGTGTCGCAGGCCGCCGCCGCACTCGGGCCGCGGCTGGACACGCTGGAGATCAATCCGCTGATCGTCACCGCCCAGGGCGTGGTCGCGGCCGATGCCGTGGTCACGCTGCATGCCGGGAACGGCATCAACGACTAAAGCAAAACCCGACGGAGACAACGCCATGAACCAACCCGCTGCGCCCTTCCTTGCCGGCGCGCCCATCGACACACCCCAGGAAGCCCTCACCGCCGCGGCGGCGCTGCCGCTGGTGCTTGCCACCTATCCGCTGTTTGAAAGCCTGCGCACCTGCCGGCTGCAGACCTCAGTAGCCCAGGCCACGGGCTACGGCCGTGCCCCCGTCAACGTGCTGTCGGCCAGCACGCACCAGTGGACGCACAAGGACCGCGACGTCGTCACCCCGGCCAACGACCTGCTCTACTTCTGCGCCTGGGTCAACCTGGCCGACGGCCCGGTCACGCTGCACGTGCCGGCACTGCCGGACGCCAGCCGCTATTACGTGGTGGAGCTGCTGGACGCCTGGACCAACAACTTCGAGAACCTGGGCCCGCGCAACGTGCGCGCGGCCGGCGCCGACATCGTGCTGGCCGGCCCCGGTCAGCACGCCGCAGGCGACCACGTGGTGCGCTGCCCCACCTCACTGGTCTGGCTGCTGGGCCGCGTGCTGGTGACTGGTGCCGACGACCTGCCGGCGGCGAGCGCCTTCGAGAACGGCTTCCGCCTGTCCGGCGGCACCAGGATGCAGCCCGCCTGCGTGCGCGACTGGCAGGAAGGCGGCGAGCCCGCGCTGGACTTCTTCGCCAACATCTTCAACGCCCTGCGCGAGTATCCTGCCGAGCCTTCTGCAGCGGGCCTGCTGTCGCTGCTGCGCAAATGCGGCATCCGCGCCGGCGACGCCGTCGATGTGGGCGCGCTGCGGCCTGCGGTGCAACAGGGCCTGGTCCGCGCCTGGCACGAAGGCATGGCCCTGATCGAGGCCAACACACGCAGCCATGCGCGCAAGAGCTGGACCTACAGCCTGCTGCTGGGCCGCTATGGCGACGACTGGATGCAGCGCGCGGTCACCGCGATGAAGGGCCTGGGCGCACTGCGCGCCGACGAGGCCGTCTATGCCGCTGCCGACTACGACGCCGACGGCGAACTGCTGCACGGCCGCCACGCCTACGCCCTGCACTTCCCGGCGGGACACCTGCCGCCGGCGCAGGCGTTCTGGTCAGTCTCGCTCTACGGCGCCGACCGCTTCTTCACCGACAATGCCATCGGGCGCTATGCGCTCGGCGACCACAGCCCCGGTCTGCAATATGATGCCGACGGTGGCCTCACGCTGACCATCTCGCACCAGCGCCCCACGCAGGCGCAGGACAACTGGCTGCCGGCACCGGACGGCCCGTTCTACCTGATCCTGCGGCTCTACCACCCGACCGATGGCTTCATGGCCGGCGGCTACGTGATCCCGCCCTTGCGGCGCATTGCCTGATGGAGCGCGCCATGGAGGCTCACGACAAACAGTTCGGCAGGCTGGCGTGCGACGCGGTGCGCTACACACTGCCGCTGTACGAGATGGCGCGCATGCGCGCCGCCACCTGCCCGCGGCGCGATGGCGCCGGGGTCTTTGCCGGCGACGGGCCCGATTCCACGCTGCGCTGGATCAACACCGTCACGCATGTGCGCGCACTGCTCGGCCCGCAGCACCGGCAGGTCGTCACGCCGAACAACGACACGCTCTACACCAATTCGTGGCTCGACCTGTCCAACGGCCCGCTGCTGCTCGACGTGCCCGACTGCCACGGCCGCTACTACGTGCTCGGCCTGCTCGACGCCTATACCAACCCGTTCGGCTATATCGGCACCCGCACCACCGGCACGCAAGGCGGCACCTGGCTGCTGCATGGGCCAGCCTGGCGGGGCGAGGTGCCGGCCGGTGCAACGCCGCTGCCCTGCCCCACCGACGCGGCCTGGATCATCGGCCGCATCCTGGCCGATGGCGAAGCCGATTTGCCGGGTGCACATGCCCTGCAGGACGGCATCCGCCTGCGCCGGCCAGACGGCACCAGCGCAGCAACCGTATTCGATGCCGGCATGCAAGCCGGCGAGCGGCCAGCCGATCCCGACCGCTACGCCGCCGTCGTCACCCGCATGCTGCGCGAGAACCCGCCACCCGCCGCCGAAGCGGAACTGGTCCGCAGCTTTGCCCCGGCCGGCATCGGCAGCAATGCGCCGCTGACCGGGGCACAGCGCGCGGCGCTGGCCACCGCGCTGACGCAGGTCGACGCGGAACTGGCCGCGCCCAGGGCCTCCGCGCTGGGCGGCGGCTGGTTCCTGCCGGTGGAAATCCGCACCTCGTTCGGCACGCACTACGCTCTGCGCGCCGAGGTGGCGCGCAACTACATCGGTGCGCTAGGCGTTGAGGAAGCCATGTACCTGATGGCCGATTGCGATGGCGACGGCTTGCCGCTGGACGGCACGCACCAGTATGAACTGGTGTTTCCCCCGCAAGGACTACCCCAGGTGGGCGCATTCTGGTCGCTGACCATGTACCGTAAATCGGACTGCATGCTGGTCGAGAACCCCCTGCAGCGCTACTCGCTGGGCGACCGCTCGCCGGCCCTGCGCCCGGCACCCGATGGCAGCCTGCGCATCGTGCTGGGCGCGCAGCCCCCTTCGGAAAACGCCCTGGCCGGTAACTGGCTGCCGGCACCCGCGGAGCCGTTCTATGTTGCGTTGCGCCTCTACGTGCCCGGCACCACGCACCTGGAACGCAGCTTCCGTTATCCACCCATCCGCCGCATGAAGGAACCATCATGAATCGGACCTCAATCTTCGCCCGGGCCGTGCTGACGGCCGGCCTGGCGATGCTGTGCCTGGCCAGCCCCGCGCAGGCGCAAACGTATCCGTCGCGGCCGGTCAAGCTGGTGTCGCCATATGGCGCTGGCGGCTCCAATGACATTTCTGCCCGCATCCTTGCCGAGGCACTTGGCCACAAGCTTGGCCAACAGGTGGTGGTGGAGAACAAGCCTGGCGCCGGCACGCGCCTGGCCACCGAGCAGGTGGCCCATGCCGCGCCGGACGGCTACACGCTGCTGTGGGCCGCCGCGCCCTTCGCCATCAATACCGCGGCAGGCATCGCCCAGCGCTACGACGTCCACAAGGACTTCGTGCCAGTGGGCCCGCGCGTGCTGGGTCCGGTCTTCCTGATCGTCAATGCCAGCTCGCCGGCTCGCACCGTGGCCGACTTCGTGCGCATGGCCCGGGACAAGCCGGATGGCGTGACGCTGGCGTCCCCGGGCGCAGGCTCCGGCCCGCACCTGACCGCCGAACTGTTCGGGCAGGTCGGCAAGTTCAAGCTGCTGAATGTCCACTACCGCGGCGACGCCACCGCCTATACCGAACTACTGGCCGGCCGCGCGGACGCCACCCTGACCGCCATCACCTCGGCGCTGCCCTTTATCAAGGCCGGCAAGCTGCGCGTGCTGGCAGTGGCCTCGGAACAGCGTTCGCCGGTCTATCCGGATGCGCCCACCTTTGCCGAGCAGGGTTACCCGGGCATGGTCGGCTACGGCTGGTTCGGCCTGGTCGCGCCGGCCGGCACGCCGCCCGCCATCTCAGAGCGCTTGAACCGCGAGGCATCGGCCGTGCTGGCCGATGCCGAGATCCGCAAGAAGCTGCTGGGGCTGGGGCTTGAGCCGCAGCCAGAGCCGGGCAGCGCGTTTTCCGCCTTCATCGACCAGGAGATCGGCAAATGGGGCAAGCTGATCAAGGCGCGCGGCATCAGGCTGGAGTGAGACCTCCCCTTCGACGTAGGGCAACACGTGACCATCCATCCCAAGGAGACACCGCCATCATGATGACCGCTGCCCCCCTTCTGCACCGGCTGCGCGGCCCGCTGCTGCAAGCCGCCCTGCCCCTGCTCACCGTGCTGGCCCTGGCCGCCGCGCCCGCCCCGGCCGGCGCACAGGGCGCCTACCCGGCCAAGCCCATCCACCTGATCGTCGCCTACCCGCCGGGCGGGCTGACCGACACGCTGGCGCGCGCCATCGGCGATGGCCTGTCGCGCCAGCTCGGCAAGACGGTGGTGGTGGAGAACAAGGGCGGCGCCGGCGGCATCATCGGCACCGACTACGTCGCCAAGTCGGCGCCTGACGGCTATACGCTGCTGATGACCATTCCCGGCCCGATCACGTCCAACCTGGCGCTGTACAAGAAGCTGCCCTACGATCCGCGCACTGAACTGCGCCCGATCTCCGACATCGCCACCGCACGCACCGTGCTGGCGGTCAACAGCAGCGTGCCAGCCAAGACCGTTGCCGAACTGCTGGCCTATGCCAAGGCATCGCCGGGCAAGCTGCGCATGGGGTCATGGGGCGCGGGCACGCAGCCGCATACGATCCAGACCTACATCGCCAGGCAATACCAGGCTGACATGCTGCATGTGCCCTACCGCGGCGAAGGGCCGATGGTGACCGACCTTCTCGCCGGCCAGGTCAACGTGACGGTGGGCTCCGTGACCGCGCTCAAGCAACACTTCGCCACCGGCAAGCTGCGGCCCCTAGCGGTCACCGGCACGCGCCGCGCACAGGGCCTGCCAGACGTGCCGACCTTCACCGAGGCAGGCTACGCCGACGAACCGTTCCGGCTGACCGGCCCGATCACGCTGATGGCGCCCGCGAAGACGCCGCAGGACATCATCGACCGCCTGGGCCGCGAGACCGCCAGCCTGGTCGCCAGCGCCGACACGCAGCGGCGCATCGTGGACATGGGCGCGGAACCGCTCGGCAATACACCGGCACAGGCGGAGGCGGCGTACAAGGCCTACTTGCCGGTGGTGCTGAAGCTGACGGCGGATACGGGGGTGACGCTGGATTGACAGCCGCAGCGTGAATCGGTCGTGCCGGCGACTGCATGCTACAGTCGTCGGCAACAGGCATACCGTGAACACGCAAGCATGAAAACGCTGCTGATCGTCTATCACACCATGACCGGGGGCACCCGGCAGATGGCCGAGGCCGCCGCTGACGCGGCCCGCCAGCAGCCCGGCGTCACGGTCGTGCTCAAGACGGCTGCCGAGGCCGGCCCGGACGATGTCCTTGCCGCCGACGGCTACCTCTTCGCCACGCCGGAGAACCTGGCCGCCATGGCAGGGATGATGAAGGACTTCTTCGACCGCAGCTATTACGCCGCGCTGGACCGCATCAACGGCCGCCCCTACGCCACCATGATCTGCGCCGGCAGCGATGGCGAGAATGCGCTGCGCCAGATTGACCGCATCGCCACCGGCTGGCGGCTCAACGGCGTGGCGCCGGGGCTGATCGTCTGTACGCATGCGCAGACGCCTGAGCGCATCCTTGCGCCCAAGCAGATCGAAGCCGGGGACCTGGCGCGTTGCGCGGAGTTGGGTGAGGGGCTGGCAGCGGGATTGGGGCTTGGGGTGTTCTGATGGCACGCTAGGGCCATACCGCGCTATGGGGCGGGGCGGGCCCGTTCAGGCAGCCAGTGGTGCGATGCCGCGCGAGGTGTCGTTGCCGCCCCCTTCCTCCTGCATGATCAGTGCGACGCCACGCCGCCTGGCCGCAGCCATGCCGATATTGACGGCGATTTCGCGATCCTCGCAGTGCACCAGGCCCTTGCGGGCACTTTCGACCGTCAGTTCCCAGCCTTGCGCCGTCTGCCTGATCAGGAAGTTCGCAGCCATGGGTCGCTCCGTCGTTGGTGTTCTTGCAGCGTAGTGCATGGGCCTGCCAATGAAATCGGCGTCAGTCCGATAGCGTGCGGGCACTTCTCCTACACCAGGATAGGGACGGTCAAATCCAGGCGACGTGCATGACACACAATAATCGCGGAAATATGATTGTTGATGCATGTCATGGTTATAACTCCCCGATCGATCCAAAAATCCTCCTCGACTACGAGAAACCTGAGCCCCGGACCCGCGAGAAACCGTGCCGCGCACGGTGACACGCCGGGTCATGATTATCGGTGACAGGCCCGCGCAAGCCGGATCAGCCACCGGCCCTTTGCCCGCGCCCATTTCCGATATATCTCCAGGAGGAGACCATGGATGTACACGATATCGCCGGCACGGCTGTGGCCGGCTCACCGGCTCCGGTTCCGCGCGCCAGGCCCCCGCTTCCCGGCAAGAGCATGCTGCAGGATATGGAGCAGATCCGCCTGGCGATCGAGATGATCGGCCTGGGCGCCCGCCTGCAGGTGCTGGAGTCCGAAGTGTCGCTGCCACGCCTGCGCCTGATCCGGCTGTACAAGGAGCTGTGCGGGGTGTCGCCGCCCAAGGGCATGCTGCCGTTCTCCACGGACTGGTTTGTCTCCTGGCGCCCGAATGCCCATGCCTCGATGCTGCTTGGCGCCTACCGCTTCATGACCAGCCGCGGCAGCCTGGACGGGATCCGCGCGGTCTTGTCCAGCTACCGCATGTACCGCGAACAGCTGTGCGCCACCGGCGAGGCCTCGCAGCTGAGCTTTACCCGCGCCTGGACGCTGGTGCGCTTCTATGAGCGCGGCATGCTGCGGCTGGCGCGCTGCAGGGACTGCCGGGGTGAGTATGTCGTGCAGGCCGACGATGCGCGCCACCGCTACGTTTGCGGGCTATGCCTGCCGCCGGCGCGCGCGGGCAAGGGCCGCAAACCCGCGCCGGCTGCGTTGGCCGACTGACGCCGCGCAAGGCGTCCCAGTGTCTGCCGCCGCACAGTCCGGTGCACGGCAGGCTTCCATGATGAGTGCTACTGCCATCCAGGCCGCCGGCGTTTCAGGCCGGCCCCGCTTGTACCAGGGAGCCTCGCCCATGTTCAGGATCACTATGCTTGGAAAAAAGACCGGCGCGGCCGCGCCCGACATGAATGACCAACACAACGCAGCCGAAGCTCCCGCGCCGGCTGCGCCTGGCGAGCCGGGCAAGACGATGCCGGAACAGTTGGCGCAAAACCTCAAGACACAGGGCGATGCCATGATCCAGTACGGCGCGCGCCTGCTGGTGATGCGCGAGCTGCTGTGCTCGCTGACCACGTGCCTGCCGCCAGCGGCGCGCGCCAGCGCCGAGCAGCGCTTCCGCCAGCGCATCAACCAGTTGATGTCGCTGACCGACGACCATGTCCTGCCGGCGGAATTCCACCGCGCACTGCTTGCCGAGGTCAATTACTACCTGGGCGAATTGAAAAAACCCTGAGCAATGCCTGCCCGATAATCCCGCCGGTCATTATTGCAGGCGTGGCGGCACCGCCTGCGCGTATTATTGAGCGCGATTTTCCTTTCTCCGGATCGCACCCGGCACAGCCGGAAATGCCCTGCCCCGGTCAGGGCATTTCCGCGGAATCCCCAGGCGCTGCAATAATCTCCCCCTGTTTGCTACTGGTAGTAACCGTCATCGCCGGGCAGCGGCCGTCGTGCTACAGTGCGCCCTTCAGAGAAAGCTTGCGCAGCGACGCACAGCGCACTAACGCCGCCCCCTCAGCCGGCACATCGCCCGAATTATTGCCGCGCAGCCGCCTGCCCGGGGCCATTGCCCCAGCCGCCGCTGCCGCTCCCTAGGATCTTCATGAAACACCGGCTCCAGGCTGCGCTCACCATCGCAGTCTTCAAGCTCGTCGCCGCCCTGCCGTACAGTGTCACAGCACGCCTGGGAGATGCGATCGGCAAGCTGCTGTATCGCATCCCCAGCCGCCGCCGGCGCATCGTCCATACCAACCTGTCCCTGTGCTTCCCCGACATGGATGCAGACACGCGCGACCAGCTGGCACGGAACCACTTCGGCCACGTCCTGCGCAGCTACCTGGAACGCGGCGTGCAGTGGTTCGGCAGCGCCGAGCGCCTGGGCAAGCTGGTGGAACTGGACACCCGCATCGACCTGGCCTCGTGCGCGGAGCATCCGACCATCTTCATGGGCTTCCATTTCGTCGGCATCGAGGCCGGCTGCATGTTCTATTCGATGCGCCACCCGGTGGCCTCGCTGTACACCAAGATGTCCAGCGCGATGCTGGAAGAAATCTCGCGCACGCAGCGCGGGCGCTTTGGCGCCGAGATGATCCCGCGCAGCGGCAGCGGCAAGCAGGTGGTGCGCACGCTGCGCGCCGGCTGCCCGGTGATGCTGGCGTCGGACATGGATTTCGGCATCAACGATTCGGTGTTTGTGCCGTTCTTTGGCGTGCCGGCCTGCACGCTGACCTCGGCCTCGCGCCTGGCCAGCATGACCGGCGCGCGCGTGGTGCCCTTCACCACCGAAGTGCTGCCCGACTACCGCGGCTACCGGCTGCGCATATTCGACCCGCTGGAAGGCTTCCCCTCGGGCAGCGTCGAGGAAGATTCGCGCCGCATGAACGCCTTCCTCGAAACCCAGATCGCCACCATGCCGGAGCAGTATTACTGGATCCACCGGCGCTTCAAGAACCGGCCCGCAGGCATGCCGTCGGTCTACTGAGCCCGGATTATCCGGCGGCGCGGCGCCAGGCCTCCTGGATGTCCGCCACCAGCCGCGCCAGCTGGGCCGCATAGCGGGCATTGTCGCGGCTGCGCTCGCTCTCGTTGAACGGGAAGCTGATATTGAGCCCGTACAGCTGCTGGTCCGGCCCGGAGAATGCGGCCCCCACCGCCAGCAGGTGGCCGGGCTGGTAGGCCGCGGTGCAATAGCCGTGCCGCTGCGCCTGCGCAATGCTGCGCAGCACCTGCGCCCGCATGCCGGTCCAGGCCTCGCCCTGGCGCGCGGCGATGCCGGCCAGCAGATCCTCCCTCACCCCCTCAGGCTGCGCCGCCAGCCATGACAGCCCGATCGCCGTCATCTCCATCGGCACGCGTGTTCCCGGCACCACGCGCCGCGTGCGCGACACGCTGTCGCGGCTGTGCCGGATCGACGCCAGGTACACCATCTCCAGCTGGTCGCCCACGGCCAGCCCCACGTTGACCTTGCCGGCCTCGGCCACCTTGCGCATCAGCGGCAATGCAATGTCTGGCGCGCGGCTGGACTGGTGGAAGGCATCGGCCAGGCTCAGCACCACCGGCGCCAGCCGGTAGGCGCGTTCGTTCACGTCATAGCGCAGGAAGCCGGCATCCACCAGCGAGCGCGTCAGCCGGCTGACGGTGGGGCGCGGCAGGCCGGTGCGCACCGCCAGCTCGGCATTGGTCAGGCTGGTAGTGCCAACACGGAAGGCCCGCAGCAGCACCAGCCCGCGCTCCAGCGACTGGCTTCCCGCGGTGTCGCGGGTAAAGCGGCCGGTCTGGTGCGTGACGCGGCGGGTGGAGGGCTCTGGCAACACGGCGTCCGGCATCGCCAATAATTTCAGTTAGTGAAATTAGAGTATAGCGGTACGGCCGCGCGGCGCGAATACTGTGTCCATCCCGGCCCCCGAGCCGATCCACCACAGAGGAACGCCCCGCATGTCAGCCGACGCCAATATCCAAGTCACCCATGAAGGCCACGTCGCCCGCATCGTCCTGTCCCGCCCGCCGCACAATTTTGTCGATGCCGACATCATGCGGCGCCTGGCCGACACCCTGCAGGCGCTGGACGACGACGAGAACTGCCGCGCCATCGTGCTGGCGTCCGGCGTCAGCGCCTTCTGCGCCGGGGCCGACTTCAGCGGCGCCGACCAGGGCGCGGTAGCCAACGACCCGGGCGGCTTCTACGCGCATGCGATGAGGCTTTACCGCAACCGCAAGCCGATCGTGGCCGCGGTGGAAGGCGCCGCCATCGGCGCCGGCATGGGGCTGGCGCTGGTGGCGGACTTCCGCGTGACCTGCGCCGAGGCGCGCTTCAGCGCCAACTTCAACCGGCTGGGCTTCCACCCCGGTTTCGGCATGAGCCTGACGCTGCCGCGGCTGGTGGGCGAGCAGCAGGCCGCGCTGCTGTTCTATACCGGCCGGCGCATCACCGGCACCGACGCGGTCGAGATCGGCCTGGCCGACGAACTGGTGGAAAAGGCGCAGGTCAATGCCCGCGCCATGGCCCTGGCGCAAGAGATCGCCGCCTCTGCCCCGCTGGCAGTGGAAACCACGCGCGCCACGCTGCGCGAAGGGCTGGCCGACCGCATCGCCGAGATCAACCAGCGCGAACTGGCGATCCAGCACGGACAGTTCCGCAGCGAAGACTTCCGCGAGGGCGTCGCCGCCATGGCCGCGCGCCGCGCCCCTGTTTTCAAGCGCCGTTGAAGGAGTGGCCCCGATGAGCGAACAAGACACCCGCGCCACGCCGGCCGGCCCGCTGGACGGCATCCGCGTGCTGGACCTCACCGCGGTCGTGCTCGGGCCGCTGGCCACGCAGGTGCTGGCCGACTTTGGCGCCGACGTGATCAAGATCGAAGGACCCGAGGGCGACCTGATGCGCGCCAACGGCGTCTCGCAGCACGCCGGCATGAGCTCGATCTACCTGGCGCTGAACCGTAACAAGCGCTCGGTCGTGCTCGACCTGAAGACCCCCGAGGGCGCCGAGGCGCTGCGCGGGCTGATCGCCAGCGCCGACGTGCTGGTGCACAACATGCGCGTGGCCGCGATCGAGCGGCTGGGCTTCGGCTATGCCGAGGTGGCGCGCATCAACCCGCGCATCGTCTACTGCGTGGCCACCGGCTTCGGCCAGGATGGCCCGCACCGCGACAAGCCGGCTTTCGACGACATCATCCAGGCCGGCTGCGGGCTGGTCGCGCTGGGTTCCACCACCGGCGACCGCCCGGAGTACGTGCCCAGCCTGATCGCCGACAAGACCACCGGGCTGGCCCTGGCCAACGCCGTGCTGGCAGCCCTGCTGTACCGCGAGCGCCACGGCGTCGGCCAGTCGGTGGAGGTGCCGATGCTGGAGACCATGACCGCGTTCGTGATGGCCGAGCACCTGGGCGGCCTGACCTTCGAGCCCGCACCCACGGGCGCCGGCTACGCCCGCCTGCTGCAAGGCGGGCGCCGCCCCGCGCCGACCCGCGACGGCTGGATCTGCGCCCTGCCCTACACCGAGCGCCACTGGCAAGCCTTCTTCCGCGCGGTGGGCCGCGACGACCTGGCCGAGCGCTACGAGGTGGCCGACCGCGCGCAGCGCAACGCCAATATCCGCGCGCTGTACGGGCACCTGGCCGAACTGACGCCGGCGCGCACCACTGACGAATGGATGAAGCTGTTCGAATCGCTCGACATCCCCGCCACGCCGATCTACGGCCTGGACGCACTGGTCGACCATCCGCACCTGCGCGCCGTCGGCCTGTTCCAGGAAACGCAGCACCCCACCGAAGGCCCGCTGCGCGAAGTGCGCCCCGCCGCGCGCTTCTCGGCCACGCCGCTGTCGCTGCGCCGCCATGCGCCGGGGCTGGGTGAACACACCGCCGAAGTCCTGCAGGAACTGGGCCTCGCGCAAGGCGTCAGCCAACCATAACGAATCAGCAGGAGACAGGCATGAACTTTGAACTGGACGAAGAACACCGGATGCTCAAGGACCTGGTCGCGCGCTTTGTGCGCGAGCAGCTGATCCCGCTGGAACCCGCGGTGCTGGCGCGCGAAGCCGCCGGCGGGCAGATGACGCTGCTGCCGGAAGAACACGCGCGGCTTGACGCGATGTCGCGCGAACTGGGCCTGTGGGGCCTGGATGCGCCCACGGAGATGGGCGGCGCCGACCTGCCCACGGTGGCGATGGTGGGCGTCAACGAAGAACTGGGCAAGACCATCACGCCCTACGAACTGCCGCCGGACTCGCCCAACCTGCGCATGCTGATGCTTAGTGCCAGCGAGGCCCAGCGTGAGCGCTACCTGGCCCCTTACGCGCGCGGCGAGACCGTGTCGGCCATCGCCATTTCCGAGCCCGGCGCCGGCGGCGACCCCGCCATGATGACCACCCGCGCCGAACGCGACGGCGACCAATGGGTGCTCAACGGCCGCAAGATCTGGATCAGCCGCGCGGCACGCGCCGACTGGACCATCGTCATGGCCGTGACCGACAAGGCCAAGGGCGCGCGCGGCGGCATCTCGGCCTTTATCGTCGAGCGTGGCACGCCTGGCTTCCGGGTGGAGCGCCGCATCCCGATGATCGGCGGCGCATCGACTTACGAGGTTGTGCTGGAAGACTGCCGCATCCCCGCCTCGCAGCTGCTGGGCACCGAGGGCCAGGGCTTTGCACCGATGCAGGCGCGGCTGTCAACGCGCCGCGTGCAGATGGCCGCGTGGTGCATCGGCCGGGCGCAACGGGCGCTGGACATGATCTGCGAATACGCACCCCAGCGCCAGACCTTCGGCGCGCCGCTGGCGCAGCGCCAGGCGATCCAGTGGTGGGTGGCCGACGCCGCCACGCGCATCCACGCCTGCCGCCTGATGACCTATGAGGCCGCCAGCCGCATCGACGCCGGCGACGAGGCGCGCACGCAGGTATCGATGATCAAGGTCTTCGCCACCGAGATGGCGTGGGACGTGATCGACCATGCCATGCAGACCTTCGGCGCGATGGGCATGACCAAGGAGCTGCCGCTGCAGCAGATGGCCAACGAGACCCGTCTGATGCGCATCTACGAAGGGCCCAGCGAGGTGCACCGCTGGGTGATTGCACGCGACCTGCTCGGCTTGCGCCGTTAAGCCCCCATTTATCCCCTTGCACCGGCGGGAACACGCCGGGCATTCCACGCTCAGGAGACACCATGCAACAGGCCTTCCGTTCCCGCCGCCGCTTCATTGGACTGGCTGCCGCCGCACTGGCGGCCATCGGCACCGCTACGCCGCTGGCGGCGCCCGCCGCCGAGTCCGCCGACGCCTTCCCATCCCGCCCGATCCGCTTTATCGTGCCGTTCCCTTCCGGCAGCGGCACCGACACCACCGCGCGCATGTTCGCCAAGAAAATCGGCGAGCTGACCGGCCAGGGCGTGGTGGTTGAGAACAAGCCCGGCGGCAACGGCTTTATCGGCGTGCAGACCGCGCTGAACGCGCCGCCTGACGGCTATACGGTCTTTATCGGCAGCAATTCCACTCTGTCGACCAATGCCGCCACCTTCCGCAAGCTGCCGTATGACCCGTTGACCGACTTCGCGCCGATCACGCTGCTGTCGCGCGGGCCATGCGTGATCATCGTGCCGGCAAGCTCGCCCTACCGCACGCTGGCCGAGCTGCTGGAAGATGCCCGTAAGCGCCCCCGCGCGCTCAACTACGGCTCGGGCTCGATCTCCTACACGCTCTACTCCGAATGGCTCAACGAACTGGCCCGCATCAAGACGACCGCCGTGCCGTACAAGGGCGCGGGCGATGCCATCAACGGCGTGACGGCGGCCAATGTCGACTTCGCCGTGGTGGATGCCACCGGCGCCATCGAACTGGTCCGTGGCGGCAAGGTCCGCGCGCTGGCCTACACCGCGCCGCAGCGCTCGCCGCTGCTGCCGGACGTGCCCTCCATCGTCGAAGCCGGCCTGCCTGACTTCCTGGCCTACAACTGGGTGGCCGCTGCGGTCTCGGCAAAGACACCGCCGGCAGTGGTGAAACGGCTGCAGGACCTGTTTGCGCAGGCCGGCAACGCCCCGGATGTGCGCGAGTACTACACGCGCCAGTCGACCAAGCTGATCCTGTCGTCGCCGGCCGAGATGCTGCAGTACCAGAAGGACGAGATCCAGCGCTGGAAGCGGCTGGCAACGGTGGCGAAGATTCCGTTGCAGTAGCCGCTTGCGCGGGGCCTGGCGGCTCAGCCGCTGTGCTCGCGCAGCAGCACCGTCAGGCGCTGCGCCAGCGGCGACAGGTAGGCGCCCTCGCGCGAGATCACGCCGATGTTGCGGCGCAGGTCCAGTTCCTCCACGCCCAGCGGCAGCACGCGCAGGCCGTGCTGCATGGCATCGCCGCCTTCATTCGCGATGCTCAGCATCTGCGTGCCCTGCATCAGCGCAAACAGTGAACTGCTGCCAAAGTCGATCTCGATGCGCGGCCGCGGCTCCGGCAGGCCGCGCCGGCGGAACGCCGCGTCCACCTGCTGGCGCAGCGTGATATGCCCTTCGGGCAGCAGCCATTCCTGGTCCGCCAGGTCCGCCAGCCGCAGCTTGCGCCGCTGCAGCAAGGCGTGGCCCTCGTCCGCCACCACCACCAGCCGGTCATCAAAGAGCGGCTGCACCATCAGGCCGGTCGATGAAGCTGCCAACGGCGCCGGCGCCACCGCCACATCCAGTTCCCCCGCCGCCAGCAGGTCCAGCAGGTCGCGCGCCAGCCTGCGGCGCAGCCGCAGCCGTGCCACGGGACGCTCGCGCACTAGTTGCCGGCAAGCGCCCAGGATCACGCTGCCCGGGATCGACGGCGAATAGCCCACGCGCAGGATGCCCTGCTCGCCGGTGCGGATGCCCAGCATCTCCTTGATGCCGTCCTCGTATTCCAGCTGGATGCGCCGCGCCCGCTCCAGGAAGCGCGTGCCGGCGTAGGTGGCGGTCATGCCGTTGGCGGTGCGCTCGAACAGCGGCAGCCCGGCCTGCGTCTCCACCCGCTGCACCGCCTTGGTCAGCGCCGGTTGGCTGATGCCCAGCGCGTCGGCGGCACGGCCAATGCCGCCGTGCGCCGCCACGGCGAGGATGTATTCGATGTCCCGCGTCTCCATTGCATCACATTCCTGATGGTTATGACTTTATAGCCAACACGTCATTGTGGTGATGCCTGCCATCTTACAGACTACGGCGCACGAGCACACCTAAAAGCGCTCGCCAGAATCAACAGGCATCAACGGAGACAGCATGGGTTTCGCGTATTTCCTGCGCCGCGCCGCGCGCTACTGGGGCGACCAGCCCGCCATCCTCTACCAGGACCGGGAGGTGACGTATCGCCAGCTGGACGAACGCTCCACGCGCCTGGCCAATGCGCTGCTGGCACTGGGCCTGCAGCCCGGCGACCGCGTAGCGGTGCAGTCGCGCAACCGGCCGGAACTGGTCGAACTGGAGTGCGCGCTGTACAAGGCCGGCTTGGTCAAGGCGGCGCTCAACCCGCGCTTCACCGCGGCCGAGGCCAGCGACGTGGTCGGGAACTGCACCCCGCGCGTGCTGATCGCCGGCCCCGGCTACACCGGCTATGCGCGCACCACGGCGGGCTTCGGCAGCATCGAGACCTTTATCGCCATCGGCGATGCGCCGGCGGGCTATGTCGAATATGAAGCGCTGCTGGCCAACGCCGGCACCACATCGCCGGACATCACCCCTGCTGCCGACGACCTGGCCGTGCTGCACTTCTCGTCCGGCTCCACCGGCAAGATCAAGGCCGCCATGCAGAGCTACGGCAACCGCATGGCGGCGCTGCGCAAGATGGTGTCCGGCATGGACCGCCCGGCCCGCCCCGGCGACCGGCTGGCGCTGATCGGGCCGGTCACGCACGCCTCCGGCATGCTGATGCAGCCCTACCTGTACCAGGGCGCCACGCTGGTGCTGTTCGAAAAATTCGAGCCCGCGCACTTCCTGGCCGAGGTGGCGCGGCTGCGCATCACCCACGTGTTCATGGTCCCGGCCATGATCAACATGCTGCTGGCCGAGCCCACGCTGGCCCAGGCCGACCTGTCCAGCCTGAAGACCCTGGCCTACGGTGCCGCCCCGATGGCGCCGGCACGCATCCGCGAGGCATGGGAGCGCATCGGCCCGATCCTGTCGCAGGGCTATGGCGCCAGCGAATCGACCTCGGGCGTCACGCGCCTGTCCACCACCGACCATGCCGACGCCATCGCCAACCACCCTGAGCGCCTGGCCTCCTGCGGCCGCGCCCTGGGCGAGACCGAAGTGCGCGTGGTCGACGAGCACGGCAAGGAGGTTGCCGTGGGCGAGATCGGCGAACTGGTGATCCGCGGCGAAGACGTGTTCCACGGCTACTTCAACGAGCCCGCGCTGACGCGCGAGACCATCATCGACGGCTGGCTGCACACCGGCGACATGGCGCGCGTGGACGAGGCCGGCTACCTGTACCTGGTGGATCGCAAGAAGGACATGATCATTTCCGGCGGCTTCAACGTCTATCCGACCGAAGTGGAAGCCACGCTGTACCAGCACCCCGACGTGCTGGAAGCCTGCGTCATCAGCGTGCCGGACGACACCTGGGGCGAAAGCGTCAAGGCCGTGGTCACGCTGCGCCCCGGGCGCGAGGCCACCGCGCAGCAGCTGATCGCGCATTGCCGCGAGCGCATTGCCGACTACAAGTCGCCGCGCTCGGTGGACTTCGTCGCCGAGCTGCCCAAGAACGCCAGCGGCAAGCTGGCCCGCAAGATCGTGCGCGAACGCTACTGGCAAGGCGTCGGGCGCCGTGTGAATTGAAGGAGCCCGCCATGTTCGATCACCTGACCAATCCCGTACTGCTGGAAACCCGCGCCGGCATCCGCCGCTTTATCGACGAAGAACTGCGCCCGCTGGAACAGGAACTCGGCCTGGGCTCTGAAGACCCGTGGCCGCGCGAGACCCTGCGCAATGTCTGGCGCCGCTCCAGCGAGCTGGGCTTCTACGCCGCGTGCCTGCCGACATCGCTCGGCGGCAAGGGCCTGAACATCCAGGAGCAATGCGCCCTCAAGGCCGACCTTGCCGCCAGCGGCTCCACGCTGGCCGCGCACGTGCTGGGCGACCTGGGCGGCCCGCCGCGCGTAGGCAATATGCTCAAGTACGCCACGCCGGACCAGCTCAAGCGCTACTTC
Source organism: Cupriavidus sp. SK-4 (assembly GCF_000611125.1). Taxonomy (NCBI): domain Bacteria; kingdom Pseudomonadati; phylum Pseudomonadota; class Betaproteobacteria; order Burkholderiales; family Burkholderiaceae; genus Cupriavidus; species Cupriavidus sp. SK-4. Next base: position 28,239 of record NZ_JFJW01000152.1, on the reverse strand, counting down.
GAGCCCGTGATCCGTGGCGAGAAATCGACCTGCTTCGCACTGACGGAAACGCATTCCGGCTCCGACGCGCAAAGCATCAGGACCTCGGCCGTGGCCGATGGCGACGAGCTGGTCATCAACGGTGGCAAGCACTACATCAGCGGCGCGCCGTTCGCCGACTTTGCCATCGTCATGTGCGTGACCGACGCCACCACCACGCCGCCGGCCATCACCGCCGTGCTGGTCGACCTGGACCTGCCCGGCGTGACGGTAAGCAACGAGTACGTGCCGATGTCGGGCCAGCATATCGACGGCGACATCCGCTTCGAGAATGTGCGCGTGCCGCGCGCCAATATCTTTGGCGGCGAAGGCAACGGCTTCAAGCTGGGCATGTCGCGCATCAACGTGAACCGCCTGCTGCACTGCCCCAGCATGCTGGGGCTGGCCACCAAGGCATATGAGTCGTCGGTGGCATACGCCGGCCAGCGCCGCCAGTTCGGCGGGCCGATCGCGCGCTTCCAGGCCATCCAGCACATGCTGGCCGACATGGCCGCCGCGCTGTGGGCCTGCGAGAGCATGATCACGCATACCGCCGCGCTGGCCGATGCCGGCGCCGACCTGCGCATGAAGGCCGCGGCGTGCAAGCTCTTTGTCTCGGAGCGCTGCTTCGAGGTGGCGGACATTGCCGTGCAGATCCACGGCAATGTCGGCGTCACGCGCGGCCACCCGGTGGAGCAGACCTTCCGCAAGCTGCGCATGTTCCGCATCTTCACCGGCACCAGCGAGATCCAGCGCAACACCATTGCGCGCGCCATCCTGGAACCGCTGCAGCAGCAGAAGGCCTGACCGTGCCGGCGGCACGGTCGCCGCCGGCATGAAGACCATACGACAAGACCACGGAGACCACGCATGAACCGCCGAAACTGGCTTGCCACCGCCGGCGCCGCCGCGCTGGGCAGCCTGCTGCTGCCGGCCCGCGCCGCCAACACATCATCGAGCTACCCCAACCGCCCGATCCGGCTGATCGTTCCGTTTATCGCCGGTAGCACGCCCGACAACGTCGCCCGCACGCTGTCGGCGGAGCTGGGCAAGAAACTCGGCCAACCGCTGGTGGTCGAGAACATGCCCGGCGCCGGCGGCATCATCGGCGCCAGCGCGCTGCGCCGTGCCGCGCCCGATGGCTATACGCTGGGCATCCTGGCCAATACGCACGTGATCAACGTGCACATGTACCGCAAGATGCCGTATGACCCGGCGCAGGATTTCACGCCGATCACCGCCCTGTCCGGCGGGCCGTCCGCGCTGGTGGTGCCGGTCTCGTCGCCCTACAAGACCGCTGCCGAGCTGATCGCCGCCATGAAGAAGGCGCCGGGCAAGTTCAACTACGGCTCCGGCGGCAAGGGCAGTATCGCCCATCTTGCGGTGGAAACCATGCTGCACCAGACCGGCTGCGATGCTGTGCACATCCCTTACAAGGGCGCGCCGGAAATCATCACCGCCATGCTGACGGGACAAACCCAGTTCGGCATGCCGGTGCTCGGCACCGCAACACAGTACGTGCGCAATAGCCAGGTCAGGGTGCTCGCCGTCACTGCCGCCGCGCGCTCGCCGTTCTTCCCGGACGTGCCAACCATGGCAGAGGCCCTGCCCCCGGGCTTTGTCATCGACAACTGGAGCGGCCTGTTCGCACCGGCCAACTTCCCGGCCGAACTGGCGCAGAAGCTCCACGCCGCCGTCGGCGCCCTGCAGACGGCCGGTGTGTTCGATACCCAGCTCAAGGCCAATGCCGGCGAACTGCGCCGCAGCGCCTCGCCCGCGCAGTTCGGCACCATTGTCGCCAGCGACAACGCGCGTTACGGCGACCTGATGAAGTCGATCGGCATGGTCGGCGACCTGGGCTGAGCGCCCTGCCCGCGTCCGCCGCACGCTACCTTCCGCGCGTGCGGGCACCCCTTCTTCCCTTCTCCCCCCAAGGCCCTGTATGAAGCCAGAATGGTCCTGCCTCAAGGACGTCACCATCATCGACGTCAGCCAGTTGTTGCCCGGTCCGCACGCATGCAGCCTGCTGCGGCAACTGGGCGCGGATGTGATCAAGGTGGAGCAGCCCGGCACCGGCGACACCGCGCGGCAGCTTGGTCCGACGGTGTTTGCGCAGTTCAACCGCGGCAAGCGCTCGATTGCGCTGGACTTGAAGACCGATGCTGGCCGTGAAGCCTTCCTTGACCTGGTCCGCAATGCCGATGCAGTAGTAGAAGGCTTCCGCCCCGGCGTGATGGCGCGGCTCGGGCTGGGCTATGAAGCGCTGGCGGCTGTCAATCCGGCCATCGTGCTGTGTTCGGTCTCCGGCTTTGGCCAGACCGGCCCCTATGCCAGCCACGCCGGGCATGACCTGAACTACCTGGCGCTGGCCGGCTATTGGGCGACGCCGGTGCAGGTGCACGACAAGGTCTCGCGCCCGCGCGTGCGGGTGTCGGATTACGCTGCATCCGGCTACGCAGCGCTATCGCTTGCAGTGGCGATCATGAGTGCGCGCCAGAACGGACAGGGACAACATCTCGATGTCTCGATCCATGACGCGATCCTGTCGTGGACCGCTCACGGCGCGTGGGCCGCGCGCGGGCATGAGGCATCGCCGCAGGCATCCCCTACCGTGATGCCGGAGAATGATCTCTTCGAAACGCGCGATGGCCGGCATCTGGCGATGGGCATCCTCGAGAACAAGTTCTGGGTCAATCTGTGCGAGGCGCTGGGCGAAGAATTCCCGGCCCTGCGTGATCCGCGCTTTGCCACGCGGGCCGGGCGGTATGGGCACAAGGTGGAGGTCAATGATTTGATGGCGGCGGTGTTCCGTACACGCGATCTCGCCGAGTGGGAGGTGTTCTTCGAACCGTTGGACATTCCATTCTCGCCGGTGCTGGGGGCGACGGGTCTATTCCAGGATCCACATGTGCTGGCTCGGGGGGTGGTGCGGTCCGTGCCTGGGGAAGGCGGGATTGCTGTGAATTTTCCGGTGAGGTTTTCGTTGGGGTTACCAGAGGGGGAGGATTTTGTGGCTCAGGTGGGGGAGCACAACGCAGATAAACGCCGATCCCAAACCATCTGACCCCACAAATACCGGGCATGTCCGTTCAGTCGCGCGCCGACGTCCCTTTCAGCCGCCTGAGGAACCACCGCGCGGCGGGGCCCGGCGGCGCGTCCTTGCGATACACGGCAAACATGGCGATCGGCGGGGTTCGGGGCTGAAAGCTCTCCAGTCTCAGTGGCACCAGCGTGCCCTGGCCGAGATCCGGCTGCACTATCGCCACCGGCATATGTCCCCAGCCGAAGCCGGCGCGCAGGAATGCATGCTTCGCGCCAAGGTCGGCCAGGCGCCAGGTCAGGGGGGAGAACACGCCGTAGGCCCTTCCCTCGCTTAGCGTAGTCCGGTCCGTGAGCACCAGCTGGACGTGATCTTCCAGTTCGGCTGCCCGGATCAGCCTCTTCCTTGCAGCCAGCGGATGCTGCGGCGCCACGACCGTGACCATTGGCACATCGAGCAGCTTCTCGGCTTCCAGCGCCTCCGGAACCGCCGGCATGGAGCCGCTGATGCCAAGCCGGCAAACGCTCTCCAGCACCGGCCGCAGGACTGCCCCCAGCGCCTCGACGTACAGGCGCAGCGGCGTATGGGGAAAGGCTTCGCGAAACTCCCCCACGGCCCCGGTCAGCGACGCCATCGGATACATCACGTCCACGACCACCGACAACTCGGGCTCCAGCCCCTCCGCCATGGCACGTGTGCCTTGGACTTGAACCCATCCATGCCGCTGACCACCAGGCGCGCTTGCGCCAGCAAGGCGCTGCCCTGCTCCGTGAGGCGCGGATAGCGGCCGCCCCGGTCGAACAGGCGCACGTCGATCTGCGCCTCCAGGTTGGCCAGCGTATGGCTCACCACGGACTGCGCGCGCCGCAGCTTGCGGCCCGCCGCGGAGAAGCTTCCTTCGTCGGCGGCGCCAATAAAGGTGCGCAGCTGGTCCAACGAAACGCCATCGAGCATGTATCTACCCCATAGATGGATAGAATCTAGAAATATAGGCTACCGAGATGGATGTCAAGCGCCTACTCTCCCCTCATGCCATCTGCAAGGCCGCTTCACCACTTTCTCTATCGAGGACCCACCATGAACTCCAAGCACATCCTGTCGCATTCATCCCTTCCACTGATTGGCCGCATCCTTGTCGCCGCCATCTTCCTGGTCAGCGGCCTAGGCAAGCTGATGGCTCCGGGTGCCACCCTGGCTTACATCGGATCGCTCGGCCTGCCTGCGCCGACGCTGGGCTTCGCCGGCGCGCTGGTGCTCGAACTGGCAGGCGGTGCACTCCTGATTGCCGGCTATCGCACGCGCGCCGTCGCGGCAATGCTTGCCATCTACTCCGTGGCAACTGCGCTGATCTTCCATCATGCGCTCGGCGACCAGAACCAGATGTTCCACTTCCTGAAGAACCTGGCCATGGCCGGCGGGCTCCTGCAACTGGTGGCCAACGGCGCCGGCGAGTTCAGCCTGGACGAACGCCGCATGGCATCCACGCGGCTGGCCCATGCCAACTGATCTCGGCTGATACAGCCTTCGCTGCCTAAGGGCTAGCAGTCTCCACAGGGGAACATCATGAACAGCGCAGCAGCACTATTGAACCAGCATTTCGAATCGCTTGTGGACGATCACGAGCGGTGGAAGGAACTGATTGCCGACGACATCGTGTGGGATCTTCCCTACGCGCCGAGCCTGGGCCACCCGCGTCAACTGGCTGGCAGGGAAGCCGTCATCAGGCATGCCCAGTGGTTCATCGGCGAAGTATCCGGCTTTCGCTTCTTCGATGCGCAGGTCTCGGCACTGGCCGATCCAGGGATGTCCGTCGGCGTGGTGCGTGCCAAGGGCCTGATCCGATCGACCGGCCGGCCCTATGAACAGGAATATGTCGTCTTCCTGACCGTCAGGTACGGCAAGATCGCGCACCTTCGCGAGTACTTCAACCCGGTTCAGGCCGCAGTGGCGCTAGACGCGCCCATCGCCGTGGACTATGCAAGGAGCATTTGATGAAAGCCATACAAGTCGACGCATTCGGCGGCCCGCAGAACCTGGCACTACGCGAAGTCACCGATCTTCGCCCGGGGGACAACGAGGTGCTTATCGACATCATGTCGACGTCGGTGAATCCCATCGACTGGAAGATCGTGTCCGGCGCAATGCGCAGCGTGATCCCCGTACCGTTGCCGTTCACGCCCGGCGCCGATGCTGCCGGGACGGTGATCGCGGTGGGACGCGATGTCACGACCTTCGCCCCCGGTGACGAAGTGATGGGCTTCATCGGGATTGCCGGAGGCTACGCGACCCGCGCCGCCGTCAGCGCGGAGCGACTTGCGCGCAAGCCAGGGAAGGTGCCGCTGACTGAAGCCGGGGCAATCCCGACCGTCGCACTTACCGCATGGCAGGCGCTGTTCGAGCATGGCGGCCTTCGTGCAGGACAGAAGATCCTCATCCATGCCGCGGCCGGCGGTGTGGGCAGCGTAGCGGTTCAGCTGGCCGCCCTGGCTGGCGCCGAGGTGATCGGCACCGCCTCCGGTGCCAACCTCGACTACGTGCGTAGCCTGGGTGCGGCCACCGTGATCGACTATGGCGCGGAGGATTTTTCCCGCCGGGTCGCGGGGGCGGATATGGTTCTCGACCTGGTCGGTGGCTACACGCAGGACCAGTCGTGGTCAGTCCTCAAGCCCGGCGGCGTCCTAGTCTCCTGCGTCAGTCAGCCAGATATATCGCGTGGCCGTGCGTCAGGCGCGGAGGGCAAACGTTTCTCCACCCGGCCCGACGGCAACCAGCTCGCAGAGATCGCTGCCCTGTATGCGTCGGGCAAGCTGCGCACGCAGGTCGATTCGGTCTTTCCGCTCGACGAAGCATCGCACGCCATGAGCAGGAGCATGACCAGGCACGCAAAAGGCAAGGTCATCATCCAGATGGCGAACCAGCGATAGACATCCATGCCGACTACGCGAAGCCGCTGAACGTCACGCGGCTGGAGTGGTCATCGGGCCCGCTTAGTCCTTCAATCCTCCCCCTCTCTTCCTCCAGCTCTGTGCTGCCGCGGCGTACCGCGTTTCAAGACTCAGGGATTTCCTACTTACCTGAGTTACAGCAAGCTTCGCCCGCCCCCTCCGAATGCGACATCTCTTATCGCCTGCATGACGTCGGCAGGAAATACTGATTGCGTCATCGACGACTGAAGCCGCCTGTTTGCTCCGGCCAACGTTCCGGCCGAACAGATGCAGACGCTGCACGCCGCGCATGGGCGCCCTGCTACAGCGCGAAGAACTTACAGCGAGCACCCATCAAATGTCCTTTGCGTTACCCGCGCGGCCATAGGCGTGGTCAGGGATCATGGTTTATTGGGAATTATGGGATCGCAATAATTATTGAAATTCAATAATTCCAAATAAATGCACTATGCCAAACATTTATCGCCGCCCCGCTCTGGCCGACCGGATGACCCGGCAATTGCTGCACCACGCTCCGATCGACTGCTGCGGATCTGGAACTGATGAAGCTCGAACAGCTGGGTGGGTTGGCCACGGCGATCTTCGACCGCATCGCCTCGTCTGACGGAGACGCCCGCGGGTTGTTCTCCGCGGAGGCCGCCACCGTGTACTCCGCGTCAATCAGACGGGAAGTCCGTGTCGAGGAGGCACAGCCAGTAGTCAATGAACTGATGGCGACGAACTTGATCATGCGCAGGGGCCATGGCATCTATGGCGTCACGGATCCGTTCGTGCAGGAAATCTGGCTAGAGCGCAAGTCGATCGAAGGCAAGCTGTAATGCAAGCCGCGACCGCCCCCTATGGCCGGCATTGCCAGCACTGGCAAGGTCGGAATCGCAGGAACTGTCCATGGCAGCAATGACCCGGCCCTGCTAGATTGCCTCCCCACGTTACAAGCACTGTCTGCGCAAGGGGAATACAAGCATGAAGACCATCGGGCTAATCGGCGGCATGAGCTGGGAATCTTCCGCCGAGTATTACCGGCTGATCAACCAGGGCATGAAGGCGCGCCTGGGCGGGCATTGCAACGCCCGCAGCATCATGGCCACGGTTTGTTTCGAAGAAATCAAGGCACTGCAGCACGCACAACAATGGGACGAGCTTGGCAGGTGCATGCAGCAGGCGGCCCTACAACTGGAGGCGGGGGGAGCAGACTTCGTGCTGCTCTGTACCAACACCATGCACCGGGTAGCGCCGCAGATTGAGTCAGTGCTGAAGGTTCCCTTCGTACATATTGTCGACCCCACCGCGCAGGCCCTGCGTCAAGCCGGCATCAGGCGTGTAGGCTTGCTCGGTACGCGCTTCACCATGGAACAGGATTTCTACCGTGCACGGATGAGCGACTTACACGGCATCGAAGTGCTGGTGCCGGATCAGGCCGACCGCGAGTTGGTGCACCAGGTCATCTATGACGAGTTGTGCCATGGCATCGTGCGAGATGCAGCCCGCGCCGACTACCAGCGCATTGTCTCTAGCCTCCAGGCGCAAGGTGCAGGCGGCGTGGTTCTGGGTTGCACGGAAATCGCGCTGCTGATCGGACAGGATGACGTTGCGCTGCCGGTATTCGACTCGACCGCATTGCACGCACAGGCGGCAGTGACGCTGGCGTTGCGGGAGGACAAGCGCGATTGAGGTTTGGGGGCTTTCCCGGCTCGGCCCGGATCCAGCGCTTGGAAGCATGCAGACTCCCAAAACTATGGGCTAGCGCCGCTCAGTCCTTCATTTCTCCCCTTCCTCCAACTCTGTGCCGCCGCGGCGTACCGCGTCCCGCCACCCTCACCTTCAAATGAGTGGCGCGCATGAACCTGGTAAGGAGTCAGTAATGGTCGATGCAATCGAAACCAACGCGTGCCTGCATGAGGTGCGTGCCGGCATTGATGGTGTGCTCGTGCTGCAAAGCGTGCGCTCGGAAGCGTGCTTCAGCGCGCTCTGCCTGCTTGAAATGGTGAAAGCAAAGCTGGATGCCTTGATGGCAGCTGGGCCGCTTGCGGCATAGCAGTGCCTCTGGTCTGGCGGTGCTTCGGCACGTCACCCAGTCTGAAAGCCGCATCAAGCGTGGCCGTTCGATCGGATCTGCCGGTCGGAATCTGCCAAATTGCCCGTTCATGGAATTTGCCAGACACTGTCTGGCAAATGTGCGCCCAAAACATCACTTGATCTCACCACGGACAGCCCTTTCGCGCTTCACAGCACAGCTAGTACGGCGTCACCGCTGCGGCTCCTGTTGCTTGTCGCCACACGGGTTATGCAAGTGCACATCCCCGTCGTGACGATGTATGTGCAATTCGGCGTTCTCTCGCCTGGCCACGTCCCAACCCGCAGCGATTGCCGCTTCCATGGTCGGAAATTTCTGGGCCCTTATATTGAGGCCGCCGAACTCCAATGCCCAACCATCTTCTGCGGGCAGAACGCGAATGATCCGCGATTGCATAATGACCCCTCTCTAGATTTCCCGCGACATACAGCGGGCGTCGCGTACTGTCGAGCAAGAACACGTTCCCGCGGACAAGCGTGGCTGGGTAAGGGCCGGGATCATCCGCGAGGAACCGCATTGAGGGTACGTCGTGCATCGCTGTACATGTGTCAACGAACACACGAGCAAGACTGCTGTTGCATGGGCGGGCACCTTTCGGTGCCATACGAGCAGAAGACGCAGCAATCACCAGCCTTGGGCCTTAGCATCGCGTGGCAGCGCTCGCACTCATAGCACCACTGGCAGGCATCAATGGGCATGGTTTCTTCTTTTGCATGCGCGCACTTGGGGCAGGTGATGATTGACTGCAGCTTGACGGCGCTCATCGTCTCTCTTTGCCTCACTGCCGATGGGCAGTAGACGGTCACCGTGCCTGGCGCCCCGATCCCCGGCGTTGCCCATCGCAATGCAATCCACCCTTCCCGTATGTGCAGTTTAGGCGTAGCCTAGGTCCGTACCAAGGTACGGAGTCAAGCGATGGACCACACACTAACAATCGGGAAGCTGGCCAAGGCGGCTGGCGTTGGCGTGGAGACGGTACGCTACTACCACCGGTGCGGCCTGCTGCCGGTGCCGGAGCGTGCCTATGGCGCCATTCGCCAGTATTCGCAACAGAGCCTGCAGCGGCTTCATTTCATTCGCCAAGCCCAGTCGCTCGGGTTCACCCTGGATGAAGTCCGAGTACTGCTGCGACAAAGCGATGGCGGCACGTGCAGCACAGCCCGCGCACTGGCCGAGCAAAAGCTCAGTCTTGTGGAGGAAAGACTGAAGGATTTGCGACGATTGCGAGCTGAACTGAAGAATCTCATTGGGCAATGCCACGCCAATGGCAATGAGGCTTCTTGTCCCTTGATTGACACTTTGTCTGCCAACATGAGATCTGAGAACGCTCGTGACGGAACTTGCCGACCTTAAGATCGGCACCGTGGTGCCGACACCATTCCCACGCAGTTTCTTCCGCTCAGCGCAACGATCGGAACGCAGATCGTAGCTCGGCGCTGAACAACTCCGGTTCCTCCCAAGCCGCGAAGTGACCGCCTTTGGCAACGTGGTTGTAGTAGATCAGGCTTGGATAGGCTCGTGCCAACCACTGCCTCGGTGGCCGGTAGACCTCGCCAGGGAAGACGGTCACTGCCACTGGAACGGTGATGGGGGAATTCTTTGCCGGAGCGACACTGGTTTCCCAGTAGATCCGCCCGCTCGACCCGCCTGTATTTGTGAGCCAGTAGAGCGAGATGTTGTCAAGGATCGCGTCACGGCCCAGTGCTCGCTCAGGATCGCCACGCGTGAATACCCAGTCGGCCAGCTTGTCATAGATCCACGCTGCCAGCCCCACTGGCGAATCGTCCAGGCCAAAGCCAATGGTCTGCGGCCGCGTTTGCATGATGGCCGCATAACCGAACCCCTTGTTGAGAAAATCCCTCGCCTCGTCGAACACCTGCTTTTCTTCGGGGGTCAGGCTTGCCGGCGCAGGCTCCCCGCTTTTCAGCGCCATGGCTATTGCCGGCGGCAAGGTCGTGGCGCGCTCGATGCGGTTGACGTGGATGCCAAGCAGCCCTTCAGGCGCCAGACGGCCAAGTGCGTCGGAGATGATGGCGCCCCAGTCGCCTCCCTGCGAAACGTAGCGCGCATATCCGAGCCGCTTCATCAGCACGTCCCAGGTGCGGGCGATGCGATCCGGATTCCAGCCGGTGTCCTTGGGCTTCTGTGAAAAGCCGAAGCCGGGAATCGACGGAATCACCAGATGGAACGCGTCGTTTGCAGTGCCGCCGTGCGCCGTGGGGTCCGTCAGCGGGCCAATGACATTGAGCAACTCGAAGACCGACCCTGGCCAGCCGTGGGTCATGATGAGCGGCATCGCGTTTGCATGGCGCGAGCGGACATGGATGAAATGAATGTCCAGGCCGTCGATGTTCGTCACAAACTGCGGCCAGGCATTAAGTTTTGCCTCGGCCTTGCGCCAGTCATAGCCCGTTGCCCAGTAGCGCATGAGCGGCTGGAATTTTTCAAGCTGCACGCCCTGTGACCGATCGCCGACTGTTTCCGGATCGGGCCAGCGCGTAGCGACAAGGCGGCGGCGCAGATCGACGAGGGCCGCTTGCGGGACGTGCGCACGGAATGGGCGGATCGCATCTGATGCCACGGGAAGCCCGGATTTTTCCTGCGCAGCGGCAGTCAGGGGCGGGTAAAGCATGGAGAGCGCTACCGTCGCCACGCCGCCCAATAGTAAAGTCCGGCGCGACGGGTCGGGAGCCTGGTTGGACCATTCCGTGTTCATTGCAAGCCTCCCTTATTCTGCAGTGGCCGATCCAGATTGCCTGGCTGGCACCGCCAGAGGCACACCCTTCCTGACGATGTATGTTGCCAGTTCGGACGCCTTGCCGCTGCCGACGTTGCGCGCCGAATGGGCACTCCCGGCCGGAATGAACAGCGAGTCACCGGCCTTCAGCGTGACAGGCGGCTTGTCGTCGAGCTGGTATTCCAGCGTCCCTTGCAGGACATAGGCGATTTCTTCGCCGGGGTGCGAGTGTTTCGGTGCGAATGCGCCGGGATCAAAGTCGACGCGTACCTGTACGCCCTCACGACCGGGCACGCTGAGGTCGCGCTGGACCAGATCGGTGCGGTGGACTCCCGGCGTTTGCGCTTGAGCCGTTGGTAGAAGCAAACCGTTGCCGGCGATAAGCAGGGCCACGGCGAAGATTCGGGTCATTTTCATGGGCAGGTTTCCTTGTCGTGCTTAACGACGGATGGGAATCATGGGAGGGTTCGTGGCACGCATCGGCGAGAATCGACCAATGCGTGCGAAGCGGAGAGGGGCTCTTATTTGTCGTGCGGGATCCGGTCGTCCTCAGACGATGTTGATCTCGACATCGATATTCCCGCGCGTGGCCTTGGAGTACGGGCAAATCTGGTGTGCGGCCGTTGCGAGGGACTGGGCAACCTCGCGGTCGAGGCCAGGCAAACTGACATTGAGCCGCGCCGCCAGAAAGTAGGCGTCTCCGGCCTGGCCGAGATCCACTTCAGCATCAACGGCCGCGTCGGCCGGAAGCGCGACCTTGGCCGCCTGTGCCGCCCTGCCGATTGCGCCAAGGAAGCAAGCCGACCAACCAGCGCCCAGGAGCTGCTCCGGATTGGTACCGCCGCCGTTGCTGCCGGGTCCTGAGAGGTCGATGACCAGACGGTCGTCGGAGCTGCGGGAATTTCCGTTGCGGCCGCCGGTAGTGTGGGTCTTGCCGGTGTAAATCACTTTATCCAATTGGTTGATCATCGCGGGATGTTCCAGGTTAAGGGTGTTGTTCGCCACACGGGATTGAGCGTCGTCCGGGGTGGCGCCTGCGGACGACGCTCAATCAGGGCAACTGGCTGCGCGGGGCCCGCTCGTAATGCGGGCTTACCGGAATGAGGCGCGAATCTCTGCCACGGTTTGCTGGGGGTCCTGCAGGTGCGGGTAGTGCCCAATCCCGTGAAGCAGGGTGAACGCTGCATGGGCCTTCTCGGCGAACTCGATGCCCATGTCCTTATCGATGTAGATGTCTTTCTCACCCCAAATTACCTTCACGGGCGTCTTGAGCTGGCCCAGGTTCGCCTCGAAGTACTCCTGGTCCCGCGTGAAGTGCGAGTAGTAGTGATAGAAGGCGTCCGCTGACGTCATCTCCCCGTGGCTCCATCCGCGCGACATGTCGTCCTTGAGTTCGCCGGATACGTCGAACTGCGCTTCCCTGGACAAGCCTCGCCTGTAGGCATTCTGGAGAACATCCTCGCGATTCTTGTTCAGCTGAACACGAGCCAGCTCGGCCGAAGGTTGCGACTTCAGGCTCTGCAGGCTCTCGTACATGTAACGAGGTCTGTTGAACGGGGCGAAGTCGCCCACGATGATCGTCCTGGCAATGTCCGGTTCTTCGAGAGTCAGGAGAAGAGCAGGCAAGGCTCCGATATCCGTTGCGTAGATCGTGAGCTTCGACGTGTCGATGCCTGCCTTGCGGATGTACTCCTTCAGAACCCGGGCATAGTCTCTGGGCGCATAGGAAAACTTGTCGGCCGTTGGTCGTGACGAAAGGCCGTAGCCAGGCCAGTCGATGGCGTGTACTTCGTAGTCATCGCCGAGAGCCAGGGCAATGTCCTTCCAGGCGTACAGGGTCTCCGGGAATCCATGCAGGAAGAGAACGCTCCCTTTCGGGCTGGGGTTGTGCACCACCATCGTTCTGAGCGAGATGTCCGTGTCGAGTTTGATGAATCCGATCTCGGCTTTCTGTACCGGCTTGTGGGCGTGGTGGGCGCATCCCGACGCAATCAAGGCGCCGAGGACGAGAACGGAGGCAAGCAGCCGCTGCAGGAATGACCTGGACATGTCAGTGGTGGCTCAGTGAATCAGGCGATCGACCTGCGTTTGCAGACGCGGACCGACCAGGAGAATGGCGGGAATGACGATCACGTATCCGATGCCCCAGGAACGCAGCCACTTCAGGGCAAATCCTTCCGAGAATCCGAGATTGAGAGTAAGGAGGACGAAGGAAATAATCCCTGTCGTCACGACTCCCATCGACAGGGCGAATGCGACTTTCCGTTTCAGCTGCACGCTCATGGTTGCTTCCTTTGGCAGATAAAATACCGATTGGTATATTTTTGGTCAAAAAAAATCACTTCAGATCGACGATGGTTTTTTCTACCGCCGACATCACGGCCTTGCTGTAGCCAGCGTTGCCTGTGAGGCGAGAGATCATGATGGCGCCCTCGATCAATGCAATCAGCGTGACGGCCGTCTGCTCGGCATCGACGTCTTTGCGGAACTCCTGCGAAGCAATCCCTGCCTTGATGACTTTGGCCAGATGCGTCTTCCAGCCCCGGAAAGCCTCCATGGCTTTCTCGCGCAGGGCCGGGTGCGTGTCGTCGGCTTCAATCGCTGTGTTGAGCAGCGGGCATCCCCCCACGGGGAATTCCTCAGGCAGGCTTTCATACACGCCTGTCAATGCGAGCAGCTGCTCCTTGCTGGTTTCTCTCGTGGCCATTACGGCCCGGACTGCCGCCTGCGCCTGCTTCCAGTTGTGATCGAAAGCAGCGAGGGCCACTTCCTCCTTGTTGGCAAAGTTGCCGTAGACGCTGCCTTTCGTCAGCCCGGTGGCCTCCGTCATATCGGCCAGGGACGTACCGGCATAGCCCTTGACGTTGAAGATCGGGGCTGTCTTCTCGACGATGAACTGGCGGGTTCGCTGAGCTTTATTCATGGAAGCTAGAATATACCAATCGGTATTTTTGTCAAGGACATCGATGAATCCGCTCGGAGTGATCCCCGCTGCCCCCGTCATCTGCCGATGCCTGGAATTCAGGCGTACCGCTTGATCACTTGATGCAGGCGCCCGCAAGCCGTCGCTTGCTGCGCTTCGATGGCGGTGGCGACGCCAAGAAGCAGACCCGACCGTTTCGTGGCGGCAGCGCCGTACCAAGGTGAGAGGGGGGCGGGAGCGAGTCCGTAGGCAAAGGCTTCGCGAGCGACAGCCTTATCGTCGGCGCCATCTGGCAGTCGAAGTACGACGGCCAGCCCGGCGGGATAGGCCTGAAGGCCTCGGGATGCGAGGTTGCCGAGCAGCGCATTGCTCCGGCAAGCATAGATTCGCTTCATCTTGCGCAGGTGCCGCAGGAAATGGCCATCGCGCATGAATTCCGCCGTAGCGGCCTGCACCGCGGGCCCGGGAGCGGGAGCAAGGCAGGCCACTGCCTCATCGAAGCGGGGAACCAGCGCCGGCGGCGCAACCACGAAGCCGAGTCGCAGCGTTGGGCTGATCGTCTTGCTGAACGAGCCGATATGGATGACCCGCCCGAACTGGTCCTGTGAAGCCAGGGCTGGGGCGGCGCGGCGCCTCAGTTGCAATTCGCCGAGGTAGTCGTCCTCGATGATCCATGCGTCCGTGTGTTTCGCCCAATCAATGAACTGGACCCTGCGTGGAAGCGACAAAGTCGGACCCAATGGCGCTTGCTGGCCTGGTGTCACCAGCGCCAGGGCGGCATCCGGCGCATATTTCTCTCCATACGACACGTCCATCCCGTCTTCGTCAACGGGAATCGGGACCGTGGCAATCCGGGAGATCTCGAGTGCCCTGCGGCTCGGCAGGTACCCCGGATTTTCAACCCACGCAGTTCGCCCTTCCGCACGCAATACCTGCAACGTAACGCCAAGTGCCCCGGAGAAACCTGCCGTGATAAAAATCTGCGAGGGGCGACATTCAATGCCTCGCGAGAGCGCCAGATGCGCGGCAATCTCTCGCCTGAGCTCGTGCTCGCCGCGTGGGTCCGGATAGACAGCGGGCGCTTCGACTTCATCGCGCACAGCGCGCGCGCGCAGTCGCGCGACCAGGGTTGCGGGAAAGCAATCGGAAGCTGGCACCCCCATCTGGAAGACCGCCGGCCCGGGAAGAAAATGCTGGTACAGGTCTGACTGCAGATCCGTCTCGATCGACCTTGACCGCTCTGCTGGCGGAATCCTTGCGGGATGGTCGGCCACCCTGCTCCCCCCGGGCCGGGACGCGACGATCAGTTGCGCATCCGCCAGGCGCTCGTACGCCGTCTTGACCGTGCCCCTTGCCACACCCAGTTGCGCCGCGAGGTCGAGCCACGAAGGCAGCCTGGCACCCGGCGCCAGTACGCCGCTCTCGATGGCGCCGGCTATCCCGACACGAATCTGCTCAGCCAGCGAGGTCTTGGCTGTCCGGTCCAGTTTGAAGTCGAGGATCGTGCTCATGGCCCATGGTACATCCGAAATTTCGTTTTTTGGTTCTTTCTTATGAACCAGGCCGGGCGCATGATGCTTTCACCAAAGAGATCACCAAGGAGATCAAGGATGAAACTCAAGCGCATTCTTTTGCCATTGCTGGCCGCGACCGGGATGGCCGCTGCGGGCCTCGCCGCCGCGCACGGATCTGGAGAAACGGTTAAACCGAACTTCTCACACGCGATCCCGAACATCCCGGGCAAATCGCTCATTGCCGTGGAAGTGCTCTACCCCCCTAGCAGCGCCTCGTTGCCACACCGCCATGCCAAGTCGGCGTTCATTTATGCCTATGTCGTCTCGGGCAGCATCGTCAGCAAAGTCAATGACGGGCCAGAACGCACCTACAAAGCGGGCCAGAGCTTCTACGAGGAGCCAGGTTCAAGTCACCCGGTCAGTCGCAATGCGAGCAAGACGCAACCGGCCAAGCTGCTGGCCGTTTTCGTCATCGATTCTGACGATAAAGAACTTACCACCAACGACAAGTAGGAGTCTGAAATGAGACTGGATTACACGAAAACGTCCCCCGGCGGCGTAAAAGCCTTTGGCAGTGTCTATGGCTACATCATGCAGTCGGGCCTCGACGAGGGATTGGTCCAGCTGGTCTATCTGCGCGTGAGCCAGATCAACGGATGCGCATATTGCCTCGACATGCACACGCGCGATCTTGTCAAAAAGGGCGTCAAGATCGAAAAGCTTGCACTGGTGCAAGCCTGGCATGAAGCCGGCGGCCTGTTCAGCGAACGTGAAAAGGCTGGCCTTGCATGGGCCGAGTCAGTGACTCGCGTTGCCGATACGCACGTTCCTGACGAGGTGTTCCAGGCAGCCGCGGCAGTCTTCAGCGAAAAAGAGCTGGCCGACCTGACGATGGCCATCAGCCTGATGAATGCGTTCAATCGCCTGGCGATCAGCTTCCGCCGCGCGCCGGAAGCTGCGCTCGCGCTCAAGGACTGATTGGAACGCCATACCAAGGCGGCGCGCGGCGCAGATGCGGCCGATGCGCAGCTCATCGCCGCCGTATTTACCGCTGCGATCTGCGCATGCGGCGCCATGACCCGCACCACCCATCTGTTCAGGAGTTGAACATGAAATCGATCTTTTCCCTCGCCACAACACCGACCCATGTGGCTACCCCCGACATCGGCCTTGTTGCGCTGGCCCCTGGTCGTGGAACGCCCCACCCTGCTCGGCGGAATATGCCGTTACTTCAGGCGCGCCCCAGGTTACTCCCCAACCTGTAGAGATCTCTACACTATTGAAGCCTGGCCTACAGCCATCTAACATGCCGCCATGCCTGCCATTGCCGTGCGCTTTGCCCAAGCCGGTGCCTTCGAGTCCGGCGCATGCTGTTCTTGTACGGCGGGGTCGCCACGGGCGCTCTCACTGACGGCATGAGACGACCGGAACACGGATGCCATTGCGATGCGCACACCTGAAGACCCGGCCATGACTGTCAGCAGAGGCTGGCTTGCGCGCCTGGTCCTGCCCGCAGGCGTTCATCCCGGAGCCTTGCCGCTTCTCGTCGGCCGCGCGCTGCGAGGCTTCTGTGATGGCTTTATCGCCGTGCTGTTGCCGGCGTACCTGCTGGCCCTCGGTTTCGCGCAACTGGCAGTGGGACTGGTCAGCAGCGCCACCTTGATCGGCTCGGCACTGGCGACGGTCCTGGTGGGCGTCATCGGCCACCGCTATCCGCAGCGCAGGCTGCTGGTGTCGGCGGCTGCGCTGATGGCCGCGACCGGCATCGGCTTCGCCGGGCTGTCCTCCCTCTGGCCGCTGTTGCTGGTCGCATTCGTTGGCACGCTCAACCCCAGCTCCGGCGATGTCAGCGTCTTCCTGCCGCTTGAGCATGCCGGTCTTGCCGATTCAGCCTCCCCCGATGCCCGCACTGCGCTGTTCGCCCGCTACAGCCTGACCGGCGCCCTCTGCGCCGCCATTGGCGCGCTGGCGGCGGCGCTGCCGGACTGGCTCGCGGCGCAGCTTGGAGTTCCTGTCCTCGGCGCGCTGCGCGCCATGTTCATTGTCTATGCCCTGACCGGCGCCGCACTCTGGATCCTCTATGCCCGTATGCCAGAGCCGCCGCCGCACCTGGCAACGGCGAGAGTCCCGCTGGGACCGTCGCGCCGGATCGTTACCCGCCTTGCCCTGCTCTTCAGCGTCGACGCATTTGCCGGGGGCCTGGTGGTGAATTCCCTGCTGGCGCTCTGGTTGATGCAGCGCTTCAGCCTTTCCATTGGTGCCGCCGGGCAGTTCTTTTTCTGGGCCGGGCTGCTCAGCGCCGGCTCCCAGCTCGTGGCTGCGCCGCTGGCTCGCAGGTTCGGTTTGCTGAATACGATGGTGTTCACCCATATCCCATCCAGCCTCTGCCTGATCGCGGCCGCGTTCTCCCCCTCCCTGCCGGCGACCCTGGCGCTGTTGCTCGTACGCAGCGCGCTGTCGCAGATGGATGTACCGACCCGGACCGCCTATGTCATGGCCGTGGTGACGCCGCCCGAGCGGCCCGCGGCGGCAAGCCTGACCGCCGTGCCCAGGAGCCTGGCTGCCGCATTCGGCCCGACCCTGGCGGGCGCGCTGCTGGCCATGGGCTGGGTCGGGACGCCGCTGGTGGCCTGCGGCGTGCTCAAGATTGCGTACGACCTCGCACTCCTTGGTGCGTTCCGGCGGGTCAAGCCTCTCGATTGACGTAGCTGGGGCCCTTGTGTGATCGAGGCGCGTGTCACACGATCCATCCCGCAAGGGCGGCGCCATAGTCGTGCCGGGCGGTCTCGTTGCCATCTCGATCGAACGTGACGAGGACCGCTCCGTCGCGACTGGCCTGGGCGCACGCAGCCACCACGGCAGCCTCGCGGGTGGGATGGTGCGACTCTGCGTTTCGCGCGCTCTCGTAGATGACATCCCATCCGTCACGGTAGCGGACGACCTGGAGTTCGGCAGACATGGGGCTCCTTTGCCAACCAACGCATTTCATTGACCAGCGCCGATCGCGCTCTCAGTGGGCAAGCCTGTCAACGCATTGAGGTTGGAATGCGGAAGAATAGACGACAAGCGCAGGGCGTACACGACTGGTGCGCGGCTGATACACCTTGAACTCGGCCGGGATCTGCGCATGCGGGGCATTGACCAGCGTGACGGGTACCCGGGAGCGCCGCATGATCCTGGCCGGAGTGCCGGCGCCTGCAAGGAGCAGGACCCGCGACCAGGCTGACAGGCCCAGCACAATACCGTCGCATTCGCACACTTGTGCGGCGTTCAGGATCGTATTCGCGGTCGAACCAACGCCTATCTGCGCCACGTAGTCCACGCCGGAATCGTCAAGGACGTCGGTTGCACGTGCCAGTGCGGCTTCCCCTTGCTTGCGTTCCAGCTCCCGCAGCTTGTCGAGCGCGTGGTAGGCACAGACCCTTCCATGCTCAATCGGAACTTGCACGTTGAGCAGCACGATCTGCGCAACGCTGCCCTCTCGATAGAGGAACGCTGCATGCCGGACAGCCCACAGCGAGCTGTCGGAGCCGTCCACAGCGACGAGGAGTTTGATCATGGCGGTTCAGCACTGGTAGCGGGGCTGCCCCGGCGAATTCGCCGACACAGCTGATCCCATGCAATCAGCGTACGCGAGGGAGCGTTTACCGCGCATCAAGATATGGCGCCATCGCGTAAAGATTCGATAAAGACGCGTCGGGCCGGCGCAGCACCTCAGCCAACAGCAGTGGCGTTGCCACCGCTCATCACGATCGAGAGCGGCCTAAAAAGTGCGCTTTGGTTCGCGTGCGCAAGCCGTTCGCCCGAATCTTTATACGTTCTTTATACGCACCGGCCACCTTTCTACCCTGTTTTTACGACCCCGTCGCTAATCTGCAAGCCGAAACCATTCAAGGGTGCTTTGTCATGGACGGGATCTTTTTGATCGTATTGATTGGCTTTGCCGTGCTGAGCGCGGCCCTGCTGGGGCTTTGCGCCGTGCTTGCGCCGAAATCTCCGGCAGGCAGCGAGCACGGCGGCCCGCATAGCCAGATGCTGGTGAAGAACAGCGCTTCGGACAGGGGGTTGTGATGAGCTGGACGGATCTGTTGAGCAGCGTGCTGGCCATTGCCATTTTTGTTTACCTCCTCATTGCGTTGTTCCGGCCGGAGAAATTCTGATGTCCTCCCAATTCGTGGGCCTGCTGGTCCTTTATCTCGCCATCCTGCTGGCGTGTGCCCCCTTTCTCGGACGCTATATCCGGCGCGCTGTGGAAGACGGCAACTATTCGCTGACCGTCTGGGGCCGACCGCTGGAACGGCTGCTGTATCGCCTGGGCGGCGTGCGTGCCGATACCGAGATGGGGTGGAAGCAGTACACCATCGCAGTGCTGGCGTTCAACCTGCTTGGCGTGGTGGCAGTCTATGCGCTGCAGCGCCTGCAGGGCGTGCTGCCGCTCAATCCGCAGGGCTTTGGTGCGGTTTCGCCGGACTCGGCCTTCAACACGGCGATCAGCTTTGTCGCCAACACCAACTGGCAAGGCTATGCCGGCGAGTCGACCATGGGCTATCTGACGCAGATGCTCGCGCTCACCGTGCAGAACTTCCTGTCCGCGGCGACCGGCATCGCCGTGGTGTTCGCGCTGATGCGCGGGTTCGCGCGCCAGAGCGCAGCCACCATCGGCAATTTCTGGGTCGACATGACGCGGGTCACGCTGTACGTGCTGGCGCCGATCGCGACCGTGATTGCACTGGCGCTGGTCAGCCAGGGTGTGATCCAGAACTTCGATGCCTACAAGGAAGTCAGCCTGGTCACGCCGGTTGAGTACAGCCAGCCGAAGCTCGATGCGGCCGGGCAGCCGGTGCTCGATGCACAAGGCAAGCCGGTGACGGAAGACCTGAAGACCGACAAGCAGTCGCTGGCGATGGGCCCGGTTGCCTCGCAGGAAGCCATCAAGATGCTGGGCACCAACGGCGGCGGCTTCTTCAATGCCAACTCGGCGCATCCGTTCGAGAACCCGAATGCCCTGGCCAACCTCATCGAGATGCTGGCGATCTTCCTGATCCCGGCGGCGCTGTGCTTCACCTTTGGCGAAATGGTGGGAGACAGGCGACAGGGTGTGGCGGTGCTTGCCTCGATGACAGTCATCTTTGTCGCGATGGCCTGCCTGGCGGCGATGTCCGAGCAGATGGCCAACCCGGCGCTGGCCGGAATGCCGGTGGATCACGCCGCGTCGCTGTTGCAGGCCGGCGGCAATATGGAAGGCAAGGAAACGCGCTTCGGCATCGCCGCTTCGGCACTGTTCGCCACCATCACGACCGCGGCGTCGTGCGGCGCGGTCAATGCCATGCATGACTCCTTCACCGCCATCGGTGGCCTGGTGCCGATGCTGCTGATGCAGCTGGGCGAGGTGGTGTTCGGCGGCGTCGGCTCCGGGCTGTACGGCATGCTGGTCTACGCCGTGCTCGCGGTATTCATCGCCGGACTGATGATCGGCCGCACGCCGGAGTACCTCGGCAAGAAGATCGAAGTCTACGAAATGAAGATGACGGCCGTGGCGATCCTGGTCACGCCACTGCTGGTGCTGCTCGGCACGTCGGTGGCGGTGATGACCGAGGCGGGGCGCGCCGGTGTGTTCAATCCCGGCACGCACGGCTTCTCGGAGATCCTGTACGCGCTCTCGTCGGGGGCCAACAACAATGGCAGCGCCTTTGCGGGCTTGTCTGCCAACACCCCGTTCTACAACACGCTGCTGGCGGCGGCGATGTGGTTTGGCCGGTTCTGGATCATCATCCCGGTCCTTGCGCTGGCGGGCTCGCTGGCAGCCAAGAAGCGCGTGCCCGTGAGCGGCGGCACGATGCCGACGCACGGCCCGCTGTTTGTCGTCCTGCTGGTGGGCACGGTGCTGCTGGTCGGTGCGCTGACCTATGTTCCGGCGCTGGCGCTGGGGCCGGTGGCCGAGCAACTCCAGGGCGCGGTGACGGCAAGCGCGGCGAAGTAAAGCGACGACTGACGACGAAATATCGAGCATTCCTACACGTCCGGACCCAGCCCTGCCTCACCGATGCAGGTGCCGGATGGCTCTAGCGGATTGCGGAGAAACCATGCAACAAGATTCGATGGCCCCAGTGGCCAAGCGCGGCGCCAACACAGTAGAAGCGTCATCCTCCAACACGCTTCAGGCGAAGAGCGCGCCGGTGTCAGACCGGCAACACGGTTCCCACCATCATCGCCCGCCGGCGCGCAGCATGTTCGCGCCGGAGCTGGTGAAGCCCGCGCTGGTCGCGGCCTTCAGGAAGTTGTCGCCGCGCGACCAGCTGCGCAACCCGGTGATGTTCGTGGTCTACGTGGGCAGCATCCTGACCACCATCCTTTTCCTGAAGGCAATGGCCGCGCCGGCGGCAGCGCCTGGTGGAGAATCCGCGGGCTTCATCCTGGCGGTTTCGGTGTGGCTGTGGTTCACGGTGCTGTTCGCCAACCTTGCCGAGGCACTTGCCGAAGGCCGGAGCAAGCAGCAGGCGGAAGCGCTTCGCGGCCTGAAGACCACGGTCACCGCACGCGTGCTGAAGGACGGCAAGCGTGGAAGTGCCACCGAAGCGCGCCCCGCGACGGCGCTGCGCCGCGGCGACGTGGTGCTGGTGCAGGCCGGCGAGATGATCCCCGGCGACGGCGAAGTGATCGACGGCGTGGCCTCGGTCGACGAAAGCGCCATCACCGGCGAATCGGCGCCGGTGATCCGCGAGTCGGGCGGCGACTTCTCGTCGGTGACCGGCGGTACGCGCGTGCTGTCCGACTGGATCGTGGCGCGCATCACGACCAACCCGGGCGAGAGCTTCATCGACCGCATGATCACGATGGTTGAAGGCGCCAAGCGGCAGAAGACGCCGAACGAACTGGCCCTGACGATCCTGCTGGTCGGGCTGACCATCGTGCTGCTGCTGGCCACGGCCACGCTGCAGCCGTTCTCGCTCTACAGCGTCCTGGTGACGAAGGCTGGCGTGCCGGTGACGATCACGGTGCTGGTGGCCCTGCTGGTTTGCCTGATTCCCACCACGATCGGCGGGCTGCTGTCAGCCATTGGCGTGGCGGGTATGAGCCGGATGATGGAAGCCAACGTGATTGCCACCTCGGGCCGTGCTGTCGAAGCCGCCGGTGACGTGGACGTGCTGCTGCTCGACAAGACCGGCACCATTACCCATGGCAACCGCCAGGCATCGCGCTTCATCCCGGCCCCGGGCGTGTCGCAGCTGCAGCTCGCGGAAGCGGCATGGCTGTCGTCGCTGGCCGACGAGACGCCGGAAGGCCGCAGCATCATCACCCTTGCCCGCCAGCTTCCGGGGCTGACGGCGCCGGTGATGGCAAGCATGAAGCCGGAATTCGTGCCGTTCAGCGCCCAGACCCGCATGAGCGGAGTTGACCTGAGCGATGGCGGCGGCGAGCGTCACGTGCGCAAGGGTGCGGCCGATGCCGTGCGCCGCTACGTCACGGAACGCGCCGGCAAGTTCCCCGATGCGGTCTTGCAGGCCGTTGACGAGGTCGCCTGCGCCGGCAGCACGCCGCTGGTGGTAGCCGACGCCAACAGCGATTCGGTGCGCGTGCTTGGCGTGATCGAGCTGAAAGACATCGTCAAGACCGGCATTCGCGAGCGCTTCGGCGAACTGCGCAAGATGGGCATCAAGACCGTGATGATCACCGGCGACAACCGGCTGACGGCGGCTTCGATTGCGGCGGAAGCAGGCGTTGACGACTTCCTGGCCGAAGCCACGCCGGAAGCCAAGCTCAAGCTGATCCGCCAGTACCAGACCGAAGGGCGGCTGGTCGCGATGACCGGCGACGGCACCAACGACGCCCCGGCACTGGCCCAGGCCGACGTGGCCGTGGCAATGAACAGCGGCACCCAGGCGGCCAAGGAAGCCGGCAACATGGTGGACCTGGACAGCAACCCGACCAAGCTGATCGAGATCGTCGAGATCGGCAAGCAGATGCTGATGACGCGCGGCTCGCTGACGACCTTCAGCGTGGCCAACGACATCGCCAAGTACTTCGCGATCCTCCCGGCGGCGTTTGCCACCACCTATCCGCAGCTCAACTTGCTCAATGTGATGGGGCTCGCCACGCCGGCATCGGCCATCATGTCGGCTGTGATCTTCAACGCGCTGATCATCGTCGTGCTGATCCCGCTTGCGCTCAAGGGCGTGGTCTACCGGCCACTGGGCGCCGCGGTGCTGCTGCGCCGCAACCTGCTGATCTACGGTCTTGGTGGCATCCTGGTCCCGTTTGTTGGCATCAAGCTGATCGACATGATCCTGGCCCTGTTTGGCTGGGTCTGATTTTCTCCCACGATTCGGAGCATTCATGAATACGCAAGTGCAGTCCCGCCAGCCGTCGCCGGCACCCGTGCAAGGTGGCTTGTTGCGGCCCATGTTGGTGGTGTTCGTTGGCCTTTCGCTGGTGACCGGCCTGCTGTATCCCGGCGTGATCACGGCAATCTCCAAGGCCGTGTGCCCGCATCAGGCAGCCGGCTCGCTGATCGAGAAGGATGGCAAGACAGTTGGCTCGGAACTGATCGGCCAGCCGTTCTCCGACCCGAAGTACTTCTGGGGCCGCCTGTCGGCCACGGCGCCGATGCCGTATAACGCCGCGGCTTCGGTGGGATCCAACCTGGGCCCCACCAATCCGGCGCTGACCGACGCCGCACGCGCGCGCGTCGACGCCCTGCACGCCGCGGATCCGGACAACCAGGCCCCCGTGCCGGTGGACCTGGTCACGGCATCCGGCAGCGGGCTCGACCCGCACATCAGCCCTGCGGCCGCGGAGTACCAGGCGGCACGCATCGCCCGCGCCCGGGGGATTCCGATCGAGCAGGTGAAGCAGCTGATTGCAGAAAATACGGACACGCCGCTGCTGCCGGTCCTGGGCGACCCGGGAGTCAATGTCCTGAAGCTGAACCTTGGATTGGATGCCATTGCACGGAAGTAACCCAGTGCCGGGATGCGGATGCGAGGCAGAACTGGTTTGCAAGGATAGAGGGTGAGCCTTCCGATGTCTGATGCCGAAATGCGCGAAGCCGGCGCGCGCCCCGACCCCGACGCCCTGCTCCAAAGGGTGCAGGAGGAAGGCGCTCGCACCTCGCGCGGCAAACTCAGGGTCTACTTTGGCGCTTCCGCCGGGGTGGGCAAGACCTTCGCCATGCTCACCGCCGCGCGGGCGGCGTCCGCGCAGGGCACCGATGTCGTCATCGGCATCGTGGAGACCCACGGCCGCGCCGAGACCGAAGCGCTGATCTCCGGGATCGAGCGCTTGCCAATGAAGGACGTGCCGTACCGCGAGCGGGTTCTGCAGGAGTTCGACCTGGACGCTGCGCTGGCGCGGCATCCGGCCCTGATCCTGGTTGACGAACTGGCCCATTCCAACGCACCGGGCAGTCGCCATCCCAAGCGGTGGCAGGATATCCAGGAACTGCAGGCTGCCGGGATCGACGTCTGGACCACGGTCAATGTGCAGCATCTGGACAGCCTGAATGAGGCGGTGGGCGGCATCACCGGCATCCGCGTCTGGGAAACCGTGCCGGACGTTGTCTTCGACGGCGCCGACGAAGTCGTGCTGGTGGACCTTCCGGCAGACGAGCTGCTGCGCCGGCTGAAGGAAGGCAAGGTCTATCTGCCGGAGCAGGCGCGACATGCGGCGCGCAATTTTTTCCGGAAGGGAAATCTGATCGCCCTGCGCGAGCTGGCGCTGCGCCGGACCGCCGACCGGGTGGACTCCGATGTCCGGGCATGGCGTCAGTCCGAAGCCGTGCAAGGCGTGTGGCGGACCCGGGAGGCCGTGCTGGCTTGCATCGGTAGTGGTGACGATGCCGAGCAGGTCGTCAGGAGTGCGCGCCGGCTTGCCGGCCAGCTCGATTGCGACTGGCATGTGGTGACCATCGCCACACCCAGGCTGGCGCCCCCGTCCGATTTCGCCAAAACTCGCCTGCAGACGGCCATGCGGCTCGCAGAGGAGTTGGGCGCACGCACCGAGACCCTGGCAGGCAACGACATGGTCCAGGCAATCGTGGGGTACGTTCGCCGCCACAACCTGACTAAAGTGGTCATCGGCAGGGCGCCGGCGGACTGGCGCCGGGGCGGCGCCTCCGTTGCGGAGCGGGCCCGCGCCCTTCTCGGCCTGGCCTTGACGCCATTCGTGAACGCGCCGGCGTGGTTGTTCGGCCGCCGCAGCTTTGCCGATGCGCTGGCGATCGGCTGTCCGGAGATCGACATCATCCGCGTTGCGGCAGACACAACGCGGGTCGATCTTCGTCCGCGCCATGGCACTGACGAGCCAGACGCGCCCGCGCCAGGCGACGGGGCCACGCGCAGAGACTATCTGTGGGCAGTGGTATGGTGTGCCGGTGCCACGGCGTTGTCGGCGCTCGCGTTTCCATGGTTCGACGTCGTCAACATTGCCATGCTGTTCCTCGCGGCGGTGGTCGGCGTCGCGCTTCGCCATGGCCGCGGACCTGCGGCACTGGCTTCGGTATTGGCCGTTGCCGCTTTCGACTTCTTCTTCGTACCGCCGCGGCTGTCGTTCGCCGTCAGCGACGTGCAGTATCTGCTGACGTTCCTCGTGCTGCTGTCCGTGGGGCTGGTCATCGGGCAACTGACGGCCGGTTTGCGCGAACAGGCGCAAGTGGCGGTGCAGCGCGAGAACGATGCCCGCACGCTGTACGAACTGGCCCGGGAACTCTCCGCGGCGCTGATGCCGGACCAGATTGTTTCGATCGCCAGCCGTTTCCTGCGTGCCGCCTTCGATGCCAATTCAGCCTTCTTCCTGGTTTCCCCGGAGGGCCGCTTGCTGCCGCCCGTGTCTGACGTCGAACAGCATGACACCGGGGCGCGAACCGACTCGATCGACCGTGTACTGGCAGAGTGGGTATTCGATCACGGCCAGCCCGCCGGCACCGGCACGCACACATTGCCAGGCAGCACCGTGCTGTATCTGCCATTGAAGGCGCCGATGCAGACCCGTGGCGTGCTGGCGGTCGAGCCAGCGGTATCACGCGCCTTTGCGCAACCTGCGCTGCGGCGCCAGGTCGATGTGTTCTGCACGCTGATCGCGATCGCCATCGAGCGCTTGCATTACGTCGAAGTGGCGCAGCAGGCCTTGCTGTCGATGGAGTCAGAGCGCCTGCGCAGTTCATTGCTGGCCGCTGTCTCCCATGACCTGCGAACCCCGCTGACCAGCCTGATCGGCATGGCGGAAACCATGCAGCGCAGCGATCCCGGGCTGACGCCGTCGCTGGCCGATACCGCGGCCGCCATGCTGGAACAGGCCAGGCGCATGCGGACGATGGTGGTGAACCTGCTGGACATGGCCAAGCTGCAGGGCCGGGAAGTCCGGACCAGCAAGGAGTGGCAATCGGTGGAGGAGCTGGTTGGCGCCAGCCTGGCTGCCATGCGCGAAGCGCTCGAGCACCACCGCGTGGTTGTCGCCGACTTGTCCCGGGTTCCCCTGGTCGAATGCGACGCCGTGCTGATCGAGCGCGTGCTGTGCAACCTGCTGGAGAATGCCGCCAAATACACGCCTGCCGGCACGGAGATCCGGCTCTCGGCCGCGCCGGTCGACGACGAGATCAGGATTGCGGTAGAGGATGATGGCCCGGGCGTGCCCAAGGGCAAGGAACGGCAGATCTTCGAGAAATTCACGCGCGGTGAGCGCGAATCCGCGACCGCGGGCGTCGGCCTGGGCCTCGCCGTATGCGAGGCAATCGTGCAAGCCCATGGCGGGCGCATCTGGGTGGAACCCGCGCAACGGCCAGACCGGCCCGGCGGCCAGGCGGGCGCGCGCTTCCTGGTAGCGTTGCCGCGTGGAAATCCGCCAGCGGTGGAGCCGGAGCAGACTGATACCTAGAGAGAGAGAGAGAGAGAGAGTTGATGCCATTTGATTTTTCCCCGACAGTCTTGCTGGTTGAGGATGAGCCGCATATCCGGCGCTTTGTCCGCTCGACCCTGGAGTCCGAAGGTTGCACGGTGCACGAGGCGGAATCGCTCAAGCGCGGGCTGATCGAGGCAGGCACCCGGCAACCTGACCTCGTCATTCTCGACCTGGGGTTGCCGGACGGAGACGGGGTGCAATTGATCAGCGAGATCCGTACGTGGACTGACGTACCGGTGCTGGTCCTGTCGGCACGTAGTGGAGAGGCCGACAAGATCGGTGCGCTGGATGCCGGCGCGGATGACTACCTGACCAAGCCCTTTGGCGTTGGCGAACTGGTCGCACGCCTGCGCGTGCTGCTGCGCCGGCATGCCAGGGCCAACGCACAGGGCTCGCACCAGATCATGTTCGGCGACGTGCAAGTTGACCTGGCCAGCCGCGTCGTCACCCGTTCCGGACAGCCCGTGCATCTGACGCCGATCGAGTATCGTCTGCTGGCGGTCCTGATCGCCCACCGCGGCAAGGTGATGACGCACCGGGAATTGCTGCGGGAGGTGTGGGGGCCCTCTCAGGCCGACAGCAGCCAGTACCTGCGCGTCTATATGGGACATCTGCGGCACAAGCTCGAAGCGGATCCGGCGCGGCCCGCTCACTTGCTGACGGAGGTCGGTCTGGGCTACCGGTTTGCCGGATAACGCCCGAATCCAGGCCGCATTTATTGCATTTGTACGCGGGCACCGCGGCTTTTGATACCGTTTTTACGCGTCAGGCCATATCGTGGCGAGGCTCCCTGCAACGGGGATTCCTTCAACTCTCGTCACAACAACAATGACTGACCTGCGCCATACCGCGGCCGCGCTGCTCGCCTGTTCCGCTTCTTCCATCTTCATCTTCGCTGCCATGCCCGCCATGGCGCAATCCCAGCCTGACGCCGAGGCGCCTGCAGCGGCTCCGGCATCGCCACATACGTTCACGGCCAACGTATCGCTGGTCTCGGACTACCGTTACCGCGGCATCAGCCAGACCAACCTGCGGCCCGCGATCCAGGGGGGCTTTGACTATACGCACGAAAGCGGCTTCTACGTGGGCAACTGGA
>NZ_JFJW01000151.1:0-22485 GCF_000611125.1 Cupriavidus sp. SK-4 | reverse complement strand
CGCACCTCTTGGGTGCGCCGCGCGGACGCTGATACATCCCGACCGGGAAGGCGGGAAACCAGTCCGGGGAGGCGGCCAGCGGCACGCCCGTCCCGGCAACGGGATGCGGGTGAAGCTCAGTCCGGCGCAGGCGCGGCGCCGCCAGCAGCCCGGCGGTTCACGTCAGTCCATGCAAGGCACGCGCGGATGGGGAGCGCACGTGCATCGCGACAAGGCGACGCGTTCCGTCAGGCGGCCGGTGGAGGCACCGATGCCGCGCCAGGCAGGGCTCAGTCTGCCTGCTTGCGCAGGAAGGCCGGGATGTCGTACGTATCCACACCCTTTTCCTGCAGCGCCGCCACGTGGGCCGACGCCGACTCACGCGAGCTGCGCCACACTGCCGGCGTATCCAGGTTGCTGTAGTCCGGCGAGCTGTGCGTGGCCGCGGCGGCGGTCATGTTGGCCATCATCTGCACCGGCATGTTGTCCGTGCCGGTCTTGAGCAGGGTCATCGGCTGTTGCTTCTTGGCCGAGCGGCCCAGGCCCGTGGCCACCACCGTCACGCGCAGCGCATCGCTCATCGAGTCGTCGTACACCGTACCGAAGATCACGGTCGCATCTTCCGCGGCGTAGCTGCGGATGGTGTTCATGACTTCCTTGGTTTCCGACAGCTTCAGCGAACGGCTGGCAGTGATGTTGACCAGCACGCCGCGCGCGCCGGACAGGTCCACGCCTTCCAGCAGCGGGCTGGCAACGGCCTGCTCGGCCGCCAGGCGGGCGCGGTCAACGCCCGACACGGTGGCCGTCCCCATCATGGCCTTGCCCTGCTCGCCCATCACCGTCTTCACGTCTTCGAAGTCGACGTTCACCAGGCCGTCAACGTTGATGATCTCGGCAATGCCGGCCACCGCGTTGTGCAGCACGTCGTCGGCGCACTGGAAGCACTTGTCCATCTCGGCGTCGTCGCCCATCACTTCGAAGAGCTTCTCGTTAAGCACCACGATCAGCGAGTCGACGCTCGATTCCAGCTCGCTGGAACCGTGTTCGGCCACCTTGGCGCGGCGCGCGCCTTCGAAGTCGAACGGCTTGCTGACCACGCCCACGGTCAGGATGCCCATCTCCTTGGCCACTTGCGCGACGATCGGCGCGGCGCCCGTGCCGGTGCCGCCGCCCATGCCGGCAGTGATGAAGACCATGTGCGCGCCGCGCAGGGAGTCGGCGATCTGCTCGCGGGCCTGGTCGGCACAACCGCGGCCGACTTCCGGCTTGGCGCCAGCGCCCAGGCCCGTATTGCCAAGCTGCAGCACGCGCGAAGCGCTCGAACGCTTGAGCGCCTGGGCATCGGTGTTCATGCAGATGAATTCGACGCCTTGCACGCCGCGGCTGATCATGTGCTGCACGGCGTTACCGCCCGCGCCGCCCACGCCGACCACCTTGATGATGGTGCCGTCCTGCACTTCCGTTTCGATCATGTCAAAGTCCATCACTGCCTCCGAGAAAAATCAGTCCCCAGACGATGCAGCCTCCCCGCCGCAACCCCTGGTTTCTGAACAAGAAACCAAAAAAAGAAAACCAGAAAACTTCCACTGAGCACACAGGCCTGTCCGGTAGACCGCCCTGCCTGCGCACCGTTGCATCTTCAGCGCGTCAATTTCCGCATTGATCAGAAATTGCCGACAAACCATTCCTTCATGCGGGTCCACACCTGCTTGACCGAGCCGCTCTGCACGGCCACCTTGCGTCCGCGCATGCGTTGCACGCGGCCTTCCAGCAGCAGGCCCATCACGGTCGCGTAGCGCGGGCTCTTCACCACCTCGTGCAGGTTG
Organism: Cupriavidus sp. SK-4; assembly: GCF_000611125.1. Classification (NCBI taxonomy): domain Bacteria; kingdom Pseudomonadati; phylum Pseudomonadota; class Betaproteobacteria; order Burkholderiales; family Burkholderiaceae; genus Cupriavidus; species Cupriavidus sp. SK-4. Next base: position 20,680 of record NZ_JFJW01000151.1, on the reverse strand, counting down.
CCGCGGTACTCCGGCACGCCCACGCGCACGGGCTTGAGGAAGATGTCCTCGCCCAGCTCGACCATGCCCGGCATCATCGCGGTGCCACCGGTGATGACCACGCCGGACGACAACAGTTCTTCATAGCCCGACTCGCGCACCACCTGGTGCACCAGCGAGTACAGCTCTTCGATGCGCGGCTCGATCACCGCGGCCAGCGCCTGGCGGCTGAGCGTGCGCGTGCCGCGGTCGCCCACGCCGGGCACCTCGATCATGTCGTCCGGGTCGGCGATCGCCTGCTTGGCGATGCCGTACTGGATCTTGATGTCCTCGGCGTCGGGCGTCGGCGTGCGCAGCGCCATCGCAATGTCGTTGGTGATCTGGTCGCCGGCGATGGGGATCACGGCCGTATGCCGGATCGCGCCCTCGCTGAAGATGGCGATGTCGGTGGTGCCGCCGCCGATGTCGACCAGCACCACGCCCAGTTCCTTCTCGTCCTCGGTCAGCACCGCCAGGCTGGAAGCCAGCGGCTGCAGGATTAGGTCGTGCACTTCCAGGCCGCAGCGGCGCACGCACTTGACGATGTTCTGCGCGGCGCTGACCGCGCCGGTGACGATATGCACCTTCACTTCCAGGCGGATGCCGCTCATGCCGATGGGCTCGCGCACGTCTTCCTGGCCGTCGATGATGAATTCCTGCGTCAGGATGTGCAGGATCTGCTGGTCGGTCGGGATATTGACCGCCTTGGCGGTCTCGATCACGCGCGCCACGTCGGTCTGCGTGACCTCCTTGTCCTTGATCGCCACCATGCCGCTGGAGTTGAAGCTGCGGATGTGGCTGCCGGCAATGCCGGTGAAGACCTCTGAAATCTTGCAGTCGGCCATCAGCTCGGCCTCTTCCAGCGCCTTCTGGATCGACTGCACGGTGGCCTCGATATTGACCACGACCCCTTTCTTCAGACCCTTGGACTCTGACTGGCCCATCCCGATCACCTCGTAGCTGCCGTCGGGGCGCAGTTCTGCCACCACCGCCGCCACCTTCGAGGTGCCGATATCCAGACCGACCAACAGGTCCTTGTATTCCTTGCTCATCGGGTTTTCTCCGCGTTCTTGCTCTTCAGTCGCGTCGGATTGTTGTTGGAAGTACCTGAAACCGCTGCTGCCGCCGGCGCCGGCTTGGCCGCCTTCGCTGCCTTCGCCGCCTTCTCTGCCCTGACCGCCGCTGCGATCTGCGCCTCGGTCAGGAAGCGGGCATTGGCGGCGCGGATGGCAAAGCCGTTGGGATAACGCAGGTCGGCATACTCGATCTGGCTGCCCCATTGCTGGGTGACCTGCGGCCAGGCCGCGACGAAGCGCCGGACCCGCTGGTCCATCGCCACGCGATCCTCATCGTTCTGCTCGCGGCCCAGTTCGACCTCCATGCCGTTGGACAGCTTCGCGCGCCAGGCATAGCGGCCAGACAGGGCCACCGCCAGCGGCTCGGCCTTGAGCGGCTTGAACCACTGGCGCATGACCTCGAGCTTCTCGATCACGTCGCCCTCGCTGTCCGGCGGCCCGTCCAGCGCCAGCAGCTGTGCGTCTTCTTCCGCCTCGGCGGTGTTGGCGACAAAGACCTCGCCATAGGTATTGATCAGGCGCCCGCTGTCGGGCGTGCCCCAGGTGCCCAGTGCCTCGTGCTCCTCGACCTCGACCGCCAGGCCGTTGGGCCATTCGCGCCGCACGCTGGCGCGCCGCACCCAGGGCACCGACTCAAACGCCTGCCGGGCCGCGTTCAGGTCCAGCGTGAAGAAATTGCCGGTCAGCTTGCCCAGCGCGCTGGCACGCACGCTGGGCGCGTTCACGTGGCGCAGGGCGCCGCCGTCCAGCGGGCCGATCTCGACATGGGTGATGGCGAACACCGGCCGCTGCGCCAGCCACAGCAGACCTGCCGCGAGCGCCATCAGCACCACCAGCGCGTACAGCGCGGAGGCGATCAGGTTGAGCAGGCGTGCGTTATGCCACATGGTCCGGTGCGGTCCTGTTCGGTTGCGTTATTCGGGTTTCCAATGCTCGTTGGGATGCAGGTCCAGCGTGGCCGCGGCCACCACCTGCATCACGAAGTCCTCGTAGCTGATGCCAACCGCGCGCGCCGCCATCGGCACCAGCGAATGGCCGGTCATGCCGGGCGAGGTATTCATCTCGAGCAGGAAAGGCTTGCCGTCGGCGCGCAGCATCAGGTCGGCGCGCGCCCAGCCGCGGCATCCCAGCACGCGGTAGGACTGCACCGCCAGTGCCCGGACCTCGCGTTCGACTTCAGGATCCAGGCCCGACGGGCACAAGTACTGGGTATCGTCAGTAAAGTACTTATTTTGATAGTCGTAGTTGGCTTCGGGCGCAACAATGCGGATCACCGGCAGCGCTTCGGCGCTGTCGCCCTCGCCCACGATCGGGCAAGTCAGCTCGGCGCCGTCGATAAAGGTCTCGGCAATGACGTCGTTGTCCAGCGCCGCGGCCTTCTCGAACGCCGTGCGCATCTGGCCGGCGGCAGTGACCTTGGTCAGGCCGATCGACGAGCCCTCGCGCGCCGGCTTGACGATCAGCGGCAGGCCCAGGTCGGCCGCCACGGCATCAAAATCAGTATCCGCATGCAGCATGGCAAAGCGCGGCGTGGCCAGGTCATGGGTCATCCACAGGCGCTTGGTGGCCTGCTTGTCCATGGCCATGGCCGAAGCCAGCACGCCGCTGCCGGTGTACGGCACGCCCAGCTGCTCGAGCAGGCCCTGGATGGTGCCGTCCTCGCCGTAGCGGCCGTGCAGTGCGATAAAGACGCGGTCAAAGCCGGCCGCGGCCAGCTCGGCCACGCCCTGCAGGCCCGGGTCGAAGCCGTGCGCGTCCACGCCGCGCGACTGCAGCGCGGCCAGCACGCCGTTGCCTGACATCAGCGAGATCTCGCGTTCGGCCGAGCGCCCGCCCAGCAGCACGCCGACCTTGCCCAGCGACTTGGGATCGATATTGGGATGGGCGACGAAGCTCATGCCTGGCCTCCCTGCGTTGATTGCGTCGATTGCTGGTGCGACACCAGCTGCCCCGGCACGGCCCCGATCGAGCCCGCACCCATCGTCACGACCACATCGCCCGGCCGGACGGCATCCAGGATGGCCTGCGGCATTTCTTCCATCTGCTCCACGAAAACAGGTTCGACCTTGCCGGCCACGCGCAGCGCGCGGGTCAGCGCACGGCCGTCGGCGGCCACGATCGGGGCTTCGCCGGCGGCGTAGACCTCGGCCAGCAGCAGGGCATCGACGGTGCCCAGCACTTTGACGAAGTCTTCAAAGCAATCCCGCGTACGGGTAAAACGGTGCGGCTGGAACGCCAGCACCAGGCGGCGCCCCGGGAACGCGCCGCGCGCAGCGGCCAGCGTGGCCGCCATCTCCACCGGGTGGTGGCCGTAGTCGTCCACCAGGGTGAAGGTGCCGGCGCCGTCGGGCGTGGCCACCTCGCCGTAGCGCTGGAAGCGCCGGCCCACGCCGTGGAACTCGCGCAGTGCCTTGACGATGGCGGCATCGGGCACCTCCAGCTCGGTGGCGATGGCGATCGCCGCCAGCGCGTTCTGCACGTTGTGCAGGCCGGGCAGGTTCAGCACGATCTCCAGCGGCGGCTCGGCATGGCCGTTGAGCTGGCGCTGCACGGTGAAGTGCATCTGGCCGTCGACCGCGCGCGCGTCCACGGCGCGGATCTGGGCATCCTCGGCAAAGCCGTAGCGCACCACCGGCTTGGACACGAACGGCAGGATCTCGCGCACGTTGGGGTCATCCACGCACAGCACCGCGATGCCGTAGAACGGCAACCTCTGCGTGAATTCGATGAACGCCTGCTTGAGCCGGGCAAAATCATGCCCGTAGGTGTCCATGTGGTCGGCATCGATATTGGTAATGACCTCGATGACCGGGAACAGGTTCAGGAACGATGCGTCCGACTCGTCGGCCTCGGCCACGATGAAGTCGCCCGTGCCCAGGCGCGCGTTGGCGCCGGCCGAGTTCAGCCGGCCGCCGATCACGAAGGTCGGGTCGAGCCCGCCTTCGGCCAGCACCGACGCCACCAGGCTGGTGGTGGTGGTCTTGCCGTGCGTGCCGGCAATGGCCACGCCCTGCTTCAGGCGCATCAGTTCGGCCAGCATCACCGCGCGCGGCACCACCGGGATGCGCTTGCTGCGGGCGGCCAGCACTTCGGGGTTGTCGCCGCTGACGGCGGTCGATACCACCACCGCGTTGGCGCCGGTCACATTGGCCGCGTCATGCCCGTGCATGACCGTGGCGCCCAGCGAAGCCAGGCGCCGCGTGGCGGCATTGTTGCCCACGTCCGAGCCCGAGACCTTGTATCCCAGGTTCAGCAGGACCTCGGCGATGCCGCTCATGCCGGCCCCGCCGATGCCCACGAAGTGGATGTTCTTGACGATATGCTTCATTCGATTGCTGCTTAAATAGGCTTCAGTCCCTGGCCAGCTGACTGCAGATCTCGGCGACGCGCCGGGTTGCCTCAGGTTTGGCCAGTCCGCGCGCCAGGCGCGCCATGTCTTTCAGCTGCGGCCGGGTCAGGCTGGCGATGGTTTGCGCCAGCCCCTCGGCCGTCAGGTCTTTCTGCTGCACCAGCAGGGCCGCGCCCTGCTTCGACAAAAATTCCGCGTTGGTGGTCTGGTGATCGTCCACCGCATGCGGGAAGGGCACGAACATCGCCGCCACGCCCGCCGCGGCCACTTCCGACACCGTCATCGCGCCGGCGCGGCAGATCACCAGGTCCGCATCGGCGTAAGCGCGCGCCATGTCGTCGATAAACGGCAGGGTCTGCGCGGGCACCTGCGCTGCCGCGTAGTTGGCGCGCAGCGTGTCGATCTGCTTTGCGCCCGCCTGGTGCGTGACCACCGGGCGCTCGCCCTCGGGCAGCAGCGCGATGGCCTTGGGCACCACCTCATTCAGTGCCGCAGCGCCCAGGCTGCCGCCGACCACCAGGATGCGCAGCGGGCCGCTGCGCTGGTCATAGCGCGCTTCGGGCGCGTCCAGGTGCGCCAGTTCCTCGCGCACCGGGTTGCCAGTCCATTCGCCGCCGGGCAGCGTGTCCGGGAACGCGCACAGCACGCGGTCGGCCACCTTGGCCAGCACCTTGTTGGCCAGTCCGGCGATCGAGTTCTGCTCGTGCAGCACCAGCGGCCGCCCCAGCAGCGACGCCATCATGCCGGCCGGGAAGGTGATATAGCCGCCCATGCCCAGCACCACGCTCGGGCGCACCCGGCGCAGCGCGGCTATGCTCTGCCAGAATGCGCGCAGCAGGTTCAGCGGCAGCAGGAACTTGGTCACCAGGCCCTTGCCGCGCAGCCCGCCGAACTGGATGAACTCCATCGGGATGTCGTGCTTGGGCACCAGCGTGGCTTCCATGCCGGTGCGGTTGCCCAGCCAGACCACTTTCCAGCCTTGCTCGCGCAGCGCGTGCGCGACCGCCAGCCCCGGAAACACGTGTCCCCCGGTGCCGCCGGCCATCACGAGCAAGGTGCGCGGTGCGGTCATGCCTGCCCTCCGCGCGCAAGTCCGCGATTGTGATCGCACGCGCCGCGCGTGGCTTCACCCACATGCGGGATAGCGAGCATCGAAGTTTGATGCAGGGTGGTCATACCTTCCCTCCGCGCATCAATACTCGATTTTCGTAGTCGATCCGCAAGAGAATCGCCAACGCCACGCAGTTCATCAAGATCCCCGAGCCGCCATAGCTGACAAGCGGCAGCGTCAGCCCCTTGGTCGGCAGCAGGCCCAGGTTCACGCCCATATTGATAAAGGTCTGCCAGCCGATCCACACGCCGATGCCCTTGGCCACCAGGCCGGCAAAGGTGCGATCGAGCTGCAGCGCGGTGCGGCCGATATTGAAGGCGCGCCGCACCAGCCAGTAGAACAGCACGATCACTACCAGCACGCCGATAAAGCCGAATTCCTCGCCGATCACCGCCAGGATGAAGTCGGTATGGGCCTCGGGCAGGTAGTGCAGCTTCTCGATGCTGCCGCCCAGCCCCACCCCGGTCCATTCGCCGCGGCCGAAGGCGATCAGCGAGTGCGTCAGCTGGTAAGCCTTGCCCAGCGCGTTGCTCTCTTCCCACGGGTTCAGGTAGGCAAAGATCCGCTCGCGCCGCCAGGGCGAAGCCGTGATCAGCAGCGCGAACGCGCCGATTGCCACGCCCACCAGCCCGGCAAACAGCTTGCCGTTGATGCCGCCCAGGAACAGGATGCCCATCGCCACCGCGGCGATCACCAGGAACGCGCCCATGTCGGGCTCGAGCAGCAGCAGCATGCCCACCACCACCACCGCCACGCCCATCGGCAAAAAGCCCTTGGACACGGTCTGCATCCACTCCTGCTTGCGCACGGTGTAGTTGGCGGCGTACAGCACCACCGCCAGCTTCATCAGCTCGGACGGCTGGAAGTTCATCACGCCCAGCGGGATCCAGCGCCGCGCGCCGTTCACGCCCTTGCCGACGAACGGCACCAGCACGATCACCAGCAGGATCAGCGCGAAGATAAAGAGCTTGGGCGCGTAGCGGTCCCACACCTTGACCGGGATCTGGAACGACGCCAGCCCGACCGACAGCCCGATCCCCAGCGCGAACGCATGGCGCATCAGGAAGTGGCTCTCGCGGTAGTTGGCGTAGCGCGGCGAGTCCGGCAGCGCGATCGAGGCCGAATAGACCATCACCAGGCCGAGCGCGAGCAGCACGATCGACACCCACAGCATGGGCTGGTCGTACTCCATCATGCGCGAGCGGGTCGGCTTGACGCCCGACACGGCGTCGCGCAGGCCACCCCAGGCATTGCCGATGGTGGCGCCGATAAAGCCGCTGCGCTTGACCTGTGCTTCGCTCATGGCAGGATCCCCCGGGACAGCGCCAGTTCTTCCACTGCGCCGCGGAACACCTCGGCGCGATGCACGTAGTTGCGGAACATGTCGAGGCTGGCGCACGCCGGCGACAGCAGCACCACATCGCCGTTCTCGGCCAGTCCGGCAGCCTTGGTCACGGCCTCTTCCAGCGTGGCGGCGTCGACCAGGCTGGCACCGCTGCCCTGCAGTGCATCGCGCAGCTCACCCGCGGCGCGGCCGATCAGCACCACTGCGCGTGCGTACTGCGCCACCGGCGCGGCCAGCGGCGAGAAATCCTGGCCCTTGCCTTCGCCACCGGCGATCAGCACCACGCGCTTGTCCAGCCCCGACAGCGCGGCCACGGTGGCGCCGACATTGGTGCCCTTGCTGTCGTCGAAATACTCGACATCGTCGATGGTGGCAACCCACTCCACGCGGTGCGGCTCGCCGCGGTATTCGCGCAGGCCGTGCAGCAGTGCGTTCATCGGCAGGTCGATGGCACGGCACAGCGCCAGCGCGGCCATCGCGTTGGTGGCGTTGTGCATGCCGCGGATATGCAGCGCGTCGGCAGGCATCAGGCGCTTGTGGCGCACCGGCACGGCTTCCTGGACCACCTCGGCGGCCTTGCGGCGGCGCGGCTTGCCCTCCCCTTCCGCTTCCGAATCCGGTTCGGCCAGCACCAGCCAGGGCATGCCGCCCTCGCGCAGAATGCCGAAGCTTCCCGGCGTTTCCGGCAGGTCGGTGCCGAAGGTCAGCGGCGTGCGCCCGGGCCGCGCCATGTCCATGGTCAGGCGGTCGTTGCGGTTGAGCACCTGCACGCACTCGCTGCCAGCCGGCCCGAAGATGCGCGCCTTGGACGCGGCATAGGCTTCCATTGAGCCATGCCAGTCCAGGTGGTCCTGGGTGACGTTGAGCACAGTGGCCGCGGCGGGCGCCAGCGTGTGCGTGGTTTCCAGCTGGAAGCTGGACAGCTCAAGCACCCACACCTCCGGCAGCGATGCCGAGGCGATGCAGGCCGACAGCTTGTCCAGCGCCGACGGGCTGATATTGCCCGCCACCGCCACGCTCTTGCCGGCGCGCTCCACCAGCCGGCCGGTCAGCGCGGTGGTGGTGGTCTTGCCGTTGGTGCCGGTGATCGCCAGGATCTTCGGCGCGTAGCCGGACTCGGCCCCCAGGTGGCGCAGCGCGCGCACGAACAGCTCGATCTCGCCCCACACCGGGATGCCGCGCGCCTGCGCCGCGGCCAGCAGCGCGCCGGTGGCGGCTTCCAGCGGCGACAGGCCCGGGCTGATCGCGACCAGGCCGATGCCGTCGAGCAGGCTGTCGGCGAACGGGCCGCCGACGAATTCGGCCGAAGTCAGCTCGGCCTGCAGGAAGACAAGGTTGGCGGGCGCCTCGCGCGTGTCGGCCACGCGCACCGCGCAGCCGTTCAGGCCACACCAGCGCGCCATGGCCAGGCCCGACTCACCAAGGCCCAGTACCAGCACATGAGGTTTTTGCAGCTCGCCAAACACTTCGATTTCCTGCCTTTGGTTTCCTGTATCTATATAGAAAGCGCCGTCAGTCCCTGACCCGCGCAACCATTAACGCAACTTCAGCGTCGACAACCCGATCAGCACCAGCAGCATGGTGATGATCCAGAAGCGCACCGTGACCTGGGTTTCCTTCCAGCCGCCCAGCTCGAAATGGTGGTGCAGCGGCGCCATCCTGAAGAGCCGCCTGCCTTCGCCATAGCGGCGCTTGGTGATCTTGAACCACGTCACCTGCGCCATCACCGACAGGGTTTCCACCACGAAGATGCCGCCCATCACGAACAGCACGATCTCCTGGCGCACGATCACCGCCACGGTGCCGAGCGCGCCGCCCAGCGCCAGCGCGCCGACGTCGCCCATGAAGACCTGCGCCGGGTGCGCGTTGAACCAGAGGAAGGCCAGCCCCGCCCCGCCCAGCGCCGAGCAGAAGATCAGCAGCTCGCCCGCGCCCGGGATATGCGGGAACAGCAGGTACTTGCTGTAGACCGCACTGCCCATCACGTACGCAAACACACCCAGCCCGCTGCCGACCAGCACCACCGGCATGATCACCAGCCCGTCCAGGCCGTCGGTCAGGTTGACGGCGTTGCTCGAGCCCACGATCACCAGGTAGGTCAGCACAATGAAGCCGGCCACGCCCAGCGGGTAGCTGATCTCCTTGAAGAAAGGCACGATCAGGTTGGACTTGTACGGCATGTCCAGCGACAGCCCGCCCTCGACCCAGCTCAGGAACAGGTCCCACACCTTCACGTTGCTGCTTTCCGACACCGAGAACGCCAGGTAGACCGCGGCCACCAGGCCGATCAGCGTCTGCCAGAAGAATTTCTCGCGGCTCGACATGCCGCGCGGGTCGCGATACACCACCTTGCGGTAGTCGTCGACCCAGCCGATGGCGCCGTAGCCGAAGGTGACCAGCATCACCACCCAGATAAAACGGTTGCCCCAGTCGCACCACAGCAGCGTCGACACCGCGATCGAGACCAGCACCAGCACGCCGCCCATGGTCGGCGTGCCGGCCTTGACCAGGTGGGTCTGCGGGCCGATGGTGCGCACCGCCTGGCCGACCTTCAGCTCGGTCAGCTTGCGGATCACCCACGGACCAAACGCCAGCCCGATCAGAAGCGCGGTGAGGTTGGCCATCACCGCGCGGAAAGTCAGGTAGTTGACGACCCGGAGGAAGCTGTAGTCGTTTTGCAGCCACTGGGCCAGAGCCAATAACATCGTGTTGTCTTATTTAATGTGCGGAAGTGTCTGCGACCAGCGCCGCGACCATCCGTTCCATGCGCATGAAGCGCGATCCCTTCACCAGCACGGCGCCCACTTGCGCCACCATGCCCCTGCTGTCTTCCTCCAGCACCTTTACCAGTGCTTCCGCGCTGCCGAAATGCCGGCCGCCCGCGCCGAATGCCTGCACCGCATGCACGGCCAGTTCACCGGTCGCCCACAGCGTGCCAACGCCGCGCGCCTTGGCGTAGGCACCGATCTCTTCGTGGAATGCCGGGCCCTGGTCGCCCACTTCGCCCATGTCGCCCAGCACCAGTACGCGCGGCGCGGCAAAGCCGGCCAGCACGTCGATGGCGGCGCGCATGGAGTCGGGGTTGGCGTTGTATGTGTCGTCGATGACGACCGTCCCACCCGGCGTGTACTTGACCTGCAGCCGGCCCTTGACCGCCTGGAACCCGGCCAGGCCCCGCTGGATCGCCGGCACGTGCACCCCCGCGGCCAGCGCGCAGGCGATGGCGGCCAGCGCGTTGCGCACGTTGTGCTCTCCCAGCAGCGCCAGGCGCACGTCGAAGGCATGGCCAGGCGCGCGTACCTGCATCAGCTGTGCGCCGTCGACCAGCGTCACGGTGGCGTGCACATCGGCCCGCTGCGAGGTGCCGAACGACAGCGCGCGGCGCGCGCCCGCGGCATTGCGCCACACCGGCGCGTGGGCGCCGCCGCTTTCCGCGTCGAGCGGGTACACCGCCACGCCGTTGGCAGGCAGCGCCGCAATCGCGGCAGCGTGCTCGTGGGCGACGGCTTCCACGCTGACCATGAACTCCTGGTGCTCGCGCTGCGCGTTGGTGATCACCGCCACGGTGGGCTGGGCGATGCCGGCCAGGTAGACCGTCTCGCCCGGATGGTTCATGCCGAGCTCCAGCACCGCCAGCTTGTGCGTGGCGCGCAGGCGCAGCACCGTCAGCGGCAGGCCGATATCGTTGTTCAGGTTGCCGCCGGTGGCCAGGCGCTGGTCCCCGCCCACCGCCGCGGCAAAGATGGCCGCGATCATTTCCTTGACCGTGGTCTTGCCGTTGCTGCCGGTCACCGCCACCGCCGGCAGCGTGAACTGGCGGCGCCAGCCGGCGCCCAGTTCGCCCAGCGCAATGCGCGTGTCCGGCGCGACGATGGCCGGCACGCCGGCATCGACCTCGCGGCTCACCAGCACGGCGACAGCGCCGCGCGCCACCACGTCGGCGATGAAGTCATGCGCGTCGAAGCGCTCGCCCTTGAGGGCGACGAACAGGTCGCCGGGCTCGACGCTGCGGCTGTCGGTATGCACGCGCGAAAACTTCACGGCGCCGTCGCCGCAAACGCGCGCGCCGGCGATCCAGCCGGCGGCTTGCTGCAAGGTGGTCATTGGGGTCTGGCTCATGCCGATACTCCACGGGTGGCAAGCGCCAGTCGTACATGTTCGCGATCGGAGAACGGGCGCTTGCGGCCCTGGATCTCCTGGGTGGCCTCATGGCCCTTGCCCGCCACCAGCACCACGTCGGCCGGTGCTGCGTGCTTGACGGCATAGAGGATGGCGGCGGCGCGGTCTTCGATCTGGCGCGCGCGCGCGCGCTCGGCCATGCCGTCGGCAATGGCGTCCAGGATGTCTTGCGGGTCTTCGCTGCGCGGGTTGTCGCTGGTCAGGATGACCTCGTCGGCCTCGCGCTCGGCCACCGCGCCCATCAGCGGGCGCTTGATCGGGTCGCGGTCGCCGCCGCAGCCGAACACGCACCACAGGCGGCCGTTGCGCGCCTGCGCCACCGGGCGCAGCGCGGCCAGCGTCTGCGCCAGCGCGTCCGGCGTATGGGCGTAGTCGACCACGGCCAGCGGCGCATCCGGGCCGCCGGCGGCACCGAACAACTCCATGCGCCCTTCGACCGGCGTCAGCGCGCGCAGCGCGGCGATGGCCGCGTCCCACGCCACGCCGTTGGCGAGCGCCGCACCCAGCACCGCCAGCAGGTTGCTGACGTTGAAGGCGCCGATCATCGGCGTGGCCATCTCGGCGCTGCCGAAGCTGCCGTCGATATGGAAGGCGGTGCCGGTGGGCGTGGCGCGCACGTTGGTAGCGCGCAGCCATTCGCCGCGCGGGCTGCGCAGCGTGGCCGCGCCGGGGCCATCGATGCCGTATTCGATCACGTGCGGCGCGCCGATGGCGGCGGCATCCGCGGCCAGCAGGCGCTGGCCCATGGCGTCGTCGCGGTTGACCACCGCGGTGCGCAGGCCGTCCCAGCGGAACAGGCTCTCCTTGGCGGCCTCGTACTCGGCCATCGAGCCGTGGTAGTCAAGGTGGTCCTGGGTCAGGTTGGTCAGCACCGCCACCGAGAAATGCGTGCCGGCCACGCGCTCCTGCTCCAGCCCGTGCGAGGACACCTCCATCGCCACGGCGCGCGCGCCGGCGTCGTGCAGGGACGCCAGGCTGGCCTGAAGCTGCACCGCGTCGGGCGTGGTGAAGCCGGTAGCCTGCAGCGCGCCCGGGAAGCCGGTGCCCAGCGTGCCGATGGTCGCGCAGGGCGTGCCGGCGGCCTGCAGCACCCGTGCCAGCCACTGGCTGCACGAGGTCTTGCCGTTGGTGCCGGTAATGCCGGTCACGGCCAGGCCGCGCACCGGGTTGCCGTGCCAGCCGGCGGCGATCGGGCCGGCCAGCTGGTGCAGGCGGATCACCGCCAGGTGCGGCACGACGTCGCCGAAGGGCCAGTCGAAGCCGTCGGCCTCATAGACGATGGCCCCCGCGCCGGCGGCGATCGCCTGGGCGATATAGGGCCGGCCGTCGCTGGCCAGGCGCGCGTTGCCGAGCACGTAAGCGAAGAACACATCGCCGCGCGCCAGGCGCCGGGTATCTCCGGTCAGCTGCGCGGCGGCGGCCACGTTGGTACGCAGCCAGGCCAGCGCGTTGCTGGCCTGGGCGGCGACCTCGAGCGGGAGCAGTGGCTTGGCCGTCATTGGGTCGAGCTCCACGGTTCGCTCTCCTGCACTTTGTCGCTGACCACCAGCTGGCGGATCGGCGAGTCGGGCTGCACATTCAGTGCGCGCAGCGTGCCGCCGGTGATGGCCGCGAACGCCGGGCCGGCCACCANNCCCCCGGGCCGCCGTAGTGGCTGCCCGCGGTGGGCTCGTCCACGCTGACGGCCACGATGATGCGCGGATTCGACATCGGCGCCAGGCCGATGAACGAGGCGCGGTACTTGCTGCGGTTATAGCCGCGGCCCTCATGCTTGTAGGCGGTGCCGGTCTTGCCGCCGACGCGGTAGCCCATCACCTGCGCCTCGGGGGCGGTGCCGCCAGGCGCGGTCACGGTCTCCATCATGGCGCGCACGTCGCGGGCCACCTGGGGCGACAGGATGCGCTCGCCGGTGGCGGGGCCGCTGGTGCGGAACATCGACACCGGGATCAGCTCGCCGTCATGCGCGAAGATGGTGTAGGCATGCGCCATCTGGAACAGCGAAACCGACAGGCCGTAGCCGTATGACATGGTGGCCTGCTCGATCGGGCGCCAGCTCTTGAACGGACGCACGCGGCCGGCCACGGCGCCGGGGAAGCCGATCTTGGGCGCCTGGCCGAGGCCGATGCTGGTGTACATGTCCCACATTTCCTGCGGCTTCATCATCATCGCGATCTTGGTCGTGCCGATGTTGCTCGACTTCTGGATCACGCCGCTCACCGTCAGCGCCCCGTAGTTGTGGGTATCGCTGATGGTGGCGCCTTCGAAGTTGTACTTGCCGGTGGTGGTGATCACCGTGGACGGCGTCACGCGCTTGAGCTGCAGCGCCAGGCCGACCGTGATCGGCTTCATCATCGAGCCCGGCTCGAAGGTATCGGTCAGCACACGGTTGCGCAGCTGCTCGCCGGACAGCCGGGTACGGTCGTTGGGGTTGTAGGTGGGCCAGTTGGCCAGCGCCAGCACTTCGCCGGTCTGGGCGTCGAGCACCACCGCGCTGGCGGCCTTGGCCTTGTGCTTTTCGACCACGGCCTTGAGCTCGTTATAGGCCAGGTACTGGATCTTGGCGTCGATCGACAGCTGGATGTCCTCGCCGTCGCGCGGGGTCTTCAGCACGCCGACGTCCTCGACCACGCGGCCCAGGCGGTCCTTGATCACCTGGCGCGCGCCGGCGCGGCCGGCCAGGCCGGGCTCACGCGCCAGTTCCACGCCTTCCTGGCCGCGGTCTTCCACGTTGGTAAAGCCGACGATGTGGGCCATCGCCTCGCCTTCCGGGTAGAAGCGCTTGTATTCGCGGGTCTGGTGGATGCCTTCGATCTTCAGCGCGGCGATCTTGTCGGCGACGTCAGGCAGCACCTGGCGCTTCAGGTAGACGAAGCCCTTGTCCTCGGACAGCTTCTTGCCCAGGTCTTTCTCGGACATGCCGAGCAACCTGGCCAGCTGGCGGATCTTGGCGGCCTCGACCTGGTTGGGCACGTCCTCGGGCACCGCCCAGACGGCCTTGACCGGCAGGCTGGTGGCCAGCACCAGGCCGTTGCGGTCCAGGATCTTGCCGCGCGTGGCCGGCAGCTCCAGCGTGCGCTGGAAGCGCTTCTTGCCCTCGGCCTCGTAGAACTGGTTGCCGGGGCCCTGGATCCAGGCCGCGCGCAAGGCCAGCGCGCCGAAGGCCGCGAACATCAGGAACACCACCAGCTTGGAGCGCCACATCGGCAGGCGCAGGCCCAGCACCGGGCTGGCCGAGAACTGGCCGCTGCGCGGGCGGGAGGCGGTGCCGTTGCGGTCACGGCGGGGCGGGTTGGGACGGGCCATGCTCATCGGCGCGCCTCCGCGGCACTGGCCGGCGCCGCCTCGGCAGGCGGCGGCAGCACGATGCCGGACAGGTACTGGGTCTTGCCGGGGTTGACCGGCGCCATCTTCAGCTGCGCGCGCGCCGCGTCGGCGATGCGCGCGCTCTTGCCCAGCGCGCTCTGCTGGTACTGCAGGCGCGACCAGTCGATATCGAGCTGCTTCTCTTCAGCCTGGGCCCGCTCCAGCGCGACGAACAGCGTGCGCGCCTGGTGCTGCGCGCTCACCAGCGACAGCGCGCACAGGATCAGCGCGGCGAGCAGGAAGAAGGTCAGGCGGTTCATGCGCGTGCGCCTCCGCCCGCAGGGGTCGCGGCAGGGGCCAGCTTCTCGGCCACGCGCATCACGGCCGAGCGCGCGCGCGGGTTGGCGGCCACCTCTTCAGTGCCCGGCTTGTAGCGGCCGAGCAGGCGCAGCGTCGGTTGTGGCAGGTCGGCCGCGCGCAGCGGCGCGCGGCGCAGCGCCGGGTCGGCATCCTGCTGGGGACGGGCGTGCGCCGCCATGAACCGCTTGACGATGCGGTCCTCCAGCGAGTGGAAGCTGATCACCACCAGGCGCCCTCCGACCTGCAGCAGTTCATACGCCGCCTTCAGCCCTCTTTCGAGGTCCTCAAGCTCTTGATTGACGTGAATCCGTAGAGCCTGAAAGGTGCGGGTCGCAGGGTCCTGACCCTTCTCGCGTGTCTTGACGGCTTTCGCCACGAGCGCGGCAAGGTCGGCAGTAGTGGCGATGGGTCCGCCATCGCCGGGTTCGCTCCGGCGAGCAACAATCGCCTTTGCAATCTGTACAGCAAACCGTTCTTCCCCATAGTCTCGTATCACCCTGGCAATGTCCTGCTCATCCGCCTGCGCCAGCCACTGCGCGGCAGTGATGCCGTGCGTGGTGTCCATGCGCATGTCCAGCGGGCCCTCGAAACGAAAGGAAAACCCCCTCGCCGCCTCGTCGATCTGGGGCGAGCTGATCCCCAGGTCGAGCAGCACGCCAGCGACGTGGCCGCGCCCCGACAGGCGCTCGGCCATGGCCGCAAAGCTCGCGTGCTCAATGGAGAAGCGGGCATCCTTGATGGTGCCCGCTTCTGCGATTGCTGCTGGGTCCTTGTCGAATGCAACCAGGGCCCCGTCTGGCCCCAGCCGGGCCAGCACCGCCCGGCTGTGCCCTCCCCTGCCGAAGGTGCCGTCGACATAGACCCCGTCGGGCCGCCAGACCAAGGCGTCGACGGCCTCGTCCAGCAGCACGGTGCGATGGCGCAGGGCGGGGGTTGCCGGCGTTCCGGTAGGACTCATGACCTCGTCAGAAAGAGAAATTCTTCAATGCTTCGGGCATGCCCTGCGCCATCGCCTGCTGTTCCTTGGCGGCGTAGGTCGCGGCATCCCACACTTCGAAATGGCTGCCCATGCCGAGCAGCATGACTTCCTTGTCGAGCAAGGCGGCACTGCGCAGTTCCGGGGCGATCAGCACCCGACCCGCGCCGTCCATTTCCACGTCGGCGGCGTTGCCCAGGAAGATGCGCTTCCACCAGTGCGCATCCATCGGCAGCGCTGCAATGCGCGTGCGGAAGGTTTCCCACTCGGGCCGGGGAAACAGCAACAGGCAGCCATCCGGGTGCTTGGTCAGCGTCACCCGGCCCTCGGCCTGCTGTTGCAGCGCCTCGCGGTGCCGGGATGGAATGGACATCCGCCCCTTGGCATCCAGCGAGAGTGCCGATGCTCCCTGAAACAAGCTTGCTCCCGGTCCATGCCGGCCGGTTGTCGGCCAGCATGCGCGTGAATCCCTTCTGTTCCGACTATGGCGACATCATCCCACGGCCGGGGCCCAATTTCACACAAAAATACACTTCCTCACACTATTTCCCACTTTAGAGGAAGCGATATGGCGGGTCAAGGCTGGTTGCAGAGCAGCAAACGAGTTTTTTTGAATCAGAACAATGACTTAGCGCGCACACTTCACGCACCCAAAAAGTGAATCCTTAATGAAATGAAGATCTTAGGGAGGAAAGCCGAGAAACCACCTGAGAACCACTTGCGGAGGAACTGCCGGCGGCACGGGAAAGACCTGCCCCGTCGCGCGAAGGAAGGATACAACAATTGCCCGCCAGCCCCGCCGGAACCAGGGCCGGCGCGGGGCAGGCAGGGCCGGCTCAGATCCGGTAGGCGGCGGTGGTCATCACGCGCGAGGCGCCGCGCATCAGCGCCCGCACCGGGGCGGGCAACGGGATCCCGCCGGCATCGCGCGCGGCGTCGCCGTGGCGGATCTCGTCGTCGCGCATCTGCTCAAGGATGGCGCGCGAGCGGCCGTCGGCCTCGGGCAGGCGGTCCAGGTGCCCGCCCAGGTGGTGCTCGACCTGGCGCTCGGTCTCGGCGACGAAGCCCAGGCTGACACGGTCGCCAGCGCGGCCAGCCACCCAGCCGATGGCGAAGGCGCCGGCGTACCACAGCGGGTTGAGCAGGCTCGGGCGCGAGCCCAGCTCCCGCAGGCGCTCGGCGCACCAGGCCAGGTGGTCTTCCTCTTCGCGCGCGGCGGCATCCATCTGCGCGCGCACCGCGCCGTCGCGCGCGGTGAGCTTCTGGGCCTGGTACAGGGCCTGCGCGCAGACCTCGCCGACATGGTTGATGCGCATCAGCCCGGCCACGTGGCGGCGTTCATCGGCGCTCATCTGTTCGGTGTCCGGCGCCAGCCGGTCAGCCGGGTTGGCGCGCGCGGTGCGCGTGGCGCCGGCAATGGCGCGCAATGCCACGTCGAATTCTTTGATCAGGGTGTCCATGTCGCAGAGGCAGTTGGTCTTCGTTCCCGGCAGTCCCTGCCATCGTGGGGTGCGCAGCCGCGGCGCGGCACGCGCAGGGGCCATCGGGATTACCCGCATTGTAGCTTGCCTCTAATCGGCGCTAGCCCGCATCCTGCCTTGCATTGATGCGCCCGGCTACTCAGAAACCCTGAGTTGTTAAAAGAAGACAAGGGGGGTTGGCCTGACTAGTGAATTAAGGGTTGTTTGTTACAGTACTTCGCAACTTCCAAGGAAGTTTGACGCACGGGGGATGGAGACCAACAGGAGGTTCTCCCGGGCCGTCACCAATAATTCTTACAGTGGAGATCAACGAGCATGAAGAAATCGCTTCTGGCGCTGGCAGCGCTTGGCGCATTTGCTGGGGCGGCGCAGGCCCAATCGAGCGTCACGCTCTACGGTGTGGTGGATGCCAACATCGAGTACGTGAGCAATATGTCGAGCGTCACGCCGTCGGCGGCCAACGGATTTGCGACCGGCCCGTCGGAGAACCTCTTCCGCATGTCGTCCGGCGGCCTGTCCGGTTCGCGTTGGGGCCTGCGTGGCGTGGAAGACCTGGGCAGCGGCCTGAAGGCACTGTTCGTGATGGAAAGCGGTTTCGGCCTGGACGACGGGCGCTCGCAGCAAGGCGGCCGCCTGTTCGGTCGTCAGGCTTATGTCGGCCTGGAAAGCGCCCAGGTGGGCCGCGTGACCTTCGGTCGCCAGTACACCTCGCTGTTTGACATGATGGCCAATTTTTCGCCGACCGGCTATGCCACCCAGTACGAGCCGGTGGTCGCTCAACTGGGCCTGAACTTCCGTTCGGACAACACCGCCAAGTACACCGGCAAGTTCGGCCCGGTGACCGCGGTCGCGCACTGGTCGTTCGGTAACGGCGTTGCCGGCGGTGGCGAAGTCGCCGGCCAGTTCCGCCGCGACACCGGGTACGGTGCCGGCGTGTCGTGGTCAGCCGGCCCGTTCGGCATCAGCGGCGCCTATGACCAGTACAACCCGACCCTGAACGCCGCCGGCGGCACCGGCGAATTCAAGAAAGCCGCGGTCGCTGCCAGCTATGCCTTCGGTCCGGCCAAGCTGATGGCTGGCTATCGCTGGGGCATGAGCAAGCATGTGAACGACAATACGATCCTGAAGGATAACTACTACTGGGTCGGTGCCAACTACCAGGTCACGTCGGCACTGGGCCTGACGCTGGCGTACTACTACGACGACGTCAAGAACTTCAACCCGGCCGCCGCCACCACCAACGTCACCAACAACATCAAGAACCCCTGGCAGATTTCGTTCGTCGCCGACTACAACCTGTCCAAGCGTACCGACATCTACCTGACCACGGCCTTCTCGAAGAACGCCGGCCTGAACTTCGACACCTCGGCGATCAGCTTCGCCAATGGTTACTTCCTGGGTACCGGCGAAGACAAGATGATTGGCGCCGCCATCGGCATCCGCCACAAGTTCTAAGCAAATCCCGCTCGAACTGGAAAGGCACCCCCGGGTGCCTTTTTTCATTGGCACGGCCTCACACCCATAGGGCATCACCTCATCGGCGCCACCCCGGCCGCCGACTAGAATGCACAGACCATAGCCGCCACCGGACACACGAGCGGCGCCCATCTGGAGACCTACCCATGCAAGCCAATCGCCGGCGCGCCGTCGCGCTGCTGCTGTCCGCCAGCCTTGCCGCGCTCGCCAGCCAGTCGGCGCTGGCCGCCGACCCGTACCCGGCCAAGCCGATCCGGCTGGTGGTGCCCTTTGCCGCCGGCGGCACCACCGACATCCTGGCCCGCGCCGTGGCCGCGGAGCTGGCCAGGCTGCCGGGCTGGAACGTGGTGGTCGACAACAAGCCCGGTGCCGGCGGCAATATCGGCGCGGATATCGTCGCCAAGGCCGCGCCGGACGGCTACACGCTGCTGATGGGCACCGTGGGCACCCATGGCATCAACCAGTCGTTGTACGGCAAGCTGCCGTTCGATCCGATCAAGGACTTCGCCCCGATCACCGAGGTGGCGGCCGTGCCCAACGTGCTGGTGCTGAACCCGGTGTTTGCGCAGCAGAACAAGATCAACAGCGTCAAGGACCTGATCGCCTACGCGCGTGCCAACCCCGGCAAGATCAACATGGCCTCCAGCGGCAATGGCACGTCGATCCACCTGGCCGGGGAGTTGTTCAAGACGCAGACCCGGACCTTCATGGTCCACTTCCCGTACAAGGGCAGCGGGCCGGCGCTGACGGACCTGGCCGGGGGCACCATGCAGGTGATGTTCGACAACCTGCCGTCGTCGATGGCGCTGATCAAGAGCGGCAAGCTCAAGGCGCTGGCGGTGACCAGCGCCAGGCCGTCGCCGGCGCTGCCGGGCGTGCCGACCATTGCCCAGGCCGCGGGCCTGCCGCAGTATGAAGCCAGCTCCTGGTTCGGCATGCTGGCGCCCGCCGGCACGCCGCCGGACGTCATCCACCGCATCCAGCAGGAAGTGGCCAAGGCGCTGAATGCCCCGGCCGTGCGCGAACGCCTGCAGGCGCAGGGCGCCGAGCCTGTCGGCAACACGCCGGAGCAGTTCGCCGCGTTCATCCGCGCCGAAACCGCCAAGTGGGCCAAGGTGGTCAAGGATTCCGGCGCCAAGGTGGATTGACGCCGATTTGATCGCCGGCAGGGCGGCGGCGCGTATCGCGCATATACTTGAGGCATCAAATGTCGGCTGCCCGCCCCGCGGGCGGCCCCTGGCGGCTGCGGCCGCACACCTGCGCACCGATGCACTGAAGATGCCAAACCCGTCCCCTGCCGCCGGCGCCGAAAGCGCGCCGGTCGACCTTGAAACCCGCGCCGACCAGACCGAGCACGAAGCCCTGCGGCTGTGGTTGCGGCTGCTGACCTGCACCACCCTGATCGAGGGCGATATCCGTTCGCGGCTGCGCCAGGATTTTGCCTGCACGCTGCCGCGCTTCGACCTGATGGCGCAGCTCGACCGCCATCCGGAAGGCCTGAAGATGGGCGAGCTGTCCCGCCGCATGATGGTGACCGGCGGCAACGTCACCGGCATCACCGACCAGCTGCAGCAGGAAGGCCTGGTCTCGCGCGAGGCCCTGCCCACTGACCGCCGTGCCTACCTGATCCGCCTGACCCCGGCCGGGCGCGCCGCGTTCTCGCGCATGGCGCGCGCGCATGAGGACTGGATCGGGCAACTGTTCTCGAGCCTGGCCGAGACCGACCGGCGCGCCCTGTTCCGACTGCTTGGCCGGCTCAAGACCGGCCTGATCTCGCCATGAAGACCCTGCCCTACCTTGTCCTGTGCGGCCTGCTGCCGGTGCTGGCTGCCTGCAGCAGCACGCCGCAGCCGCCGCAGGTCACTCCGGTGAACGCCACCATCAAGCTTGGCCGCGTCACCGAGAGGACGTTCCTGACCCGCCTGGACGTGGCCCAGGTGCCCCCGTACTACGGCGGCGGCACGAGCGTCGGCGTGGGTGCCGCGGGTGGCGGCGGGGGTGGCGGC
>NZ_JFJW01000150.1:11128-35128 GCF_000611125.1 Cupriavidus sp. SK-4 | reverse complement strand
ACTAAATCCAATTAGTGTGAACACGCCCTAGAAATGAATATCCAATATTCCAGGTATTGTCATGACTAATCTGAGGCGGCTGGACCTGAACCTGCTGGTGACGCTGGATGTGCTGCTGTCCGAGCACAACGTGACCCGCGCGGCGCAGCGGCTGCACCTGTCACAGCCTTCGGTCAGCGTCCACCTGTCCAGGCTGCGTGATTACTTCGGCGACCCATTGCTGTTGCCGGGCCCGCGCGGCATGCGCCCCACCGCCAAGGCGGAATCGCTGCGCGAACCGTTGCGCGAAGCGCTGGGCGCGCTGGAGCACGCGGTCTCGTCTGATAGTCCGTTCGAACCCGCTGCCTCGACCCACACCTGGCGCGTGGCCGCGACCGACTACGGCGAATCGACCATCGTGCTGCCGGCGCTGCAGGCGCTGCGTATGGCGGCGCCCGGCGCGCGCCTGGCCGTGGTGGAGATGGTTCCGCCGTGAATCGCCCGGCAGGCCGAGCGTGCGGAACTGGACCTGGCCCTCCACACCACCGACGGCTCGCCGCCGGGCCTGCACCGGCGCGCGCTGTTTTCCGAACGCTATGTGCTGGTGGGCCGCGCCGGTCATCCGCGGCTGAAGCGGCGGCCCACGCTGGCGCAGTTCTGCGCGCTCGACCACGTGATCGTGTCGCCGGACGGCGGCGGCTTTTACGGCGTCACCGACGAGGCGCTGGCGCTGTCCGGCATGCAGCGGCGTGTCGTGCTGTCGGTGCCCCACTTCCTGTTTGTCACGTCGGCCGTCGCCAGCACCGATCTGGTGGCGATGCTGCCCGAGCGGTTGGTGCGCGGCGTGCCGGGACTGAAGGTGGTGGAACCGCCAGTCGAAGTGCCGGGCTATGAGATGTCGATGTTGTGGCCAGAGCGCGTGCATCGCGATCCGGCACACAGTTGGCTGCGTGAACTCATCGCCACATCGGTCTGAGCAGGGCTGCCTCGCACTTTTGCATACAAAACTGGAATACAATCAGCGCTTTCAACGCTGCGGCATGAAGGGTAACCCGGTGCCGCGCCAGTTTTGGAGGAGACCATGACGTATTCAGAAACGGGCCTGACTTCCCGCCACGTGGCCGCGCTCGCGCCGATCGAGGACTACCTGCAGGGCCATATCACCGGCAAGGCCGAATTCATGTACAAGGCGTTTGCCGCCGACGCGCGCATCGTCTCGTTCCGTGATGGCAAGCTGCATTCGATGACGGTCGAGGAGTTCACCTCGGCGCGCTGCCCCGGCCATCCCGCGGCGGACGAGGCGCAGCGCAAGCGCTTTATCACGCAGTTCGATGTGGTGGGCAATGCCGGCGTTGCCAAGGTCGTGCTGGAATACCCGGGCGTGACCTTCACCGACTATATGACGCTGCTGGAGATCGACGGCGTCTGGAAGATCGTCAACAAGACTTTCAGCGCCGCACCGCGCTGAAGATGGGATAGCCGCTGCAGCAAAGCGCCGCAGCGGTGCAGCCCAGGCCCACTTTGCGGCTGCAGGCAATCCTGCCTTTGACATCGGCCCGAAGAACATTGCCTTCATCCGCTCGCACCCGACCACGCGCGCCACTTCGGCGATCACGCAGTCGTTGAGTTGCGTTCAGCCCGGCAGCACCGCCGTCGCTTCGATCTCGAACAGCATATTGTCCAGCGCCAGCCGCGGCACCGGGATCAGCGTGCAGGCCGGCGTCGGCTTGTCGCCCCACATCTCGCGCAGCGCCGCGCCGAAGGTACGCAGGCGGTCGTGCGAGTGGTCGACCACCAGCACCGTGAGCTTAGCCACATCGCCCACGTCGGCGCCTGCCGCTTGCAGCGCGATGCGCAGGTTCTGCATGGCGCGCGCCACCTGGCGCGGAAAATCGAGCGGCAGGCAGCCTGCCGCGTCTTCGCCGCCCTGCCCCGCGATATAGACGATGCGGGCCGGGCCTTCCACCATGGCCACATGCGAATAGCCGTTGGGCCGCGGGTCGTACAGGCCCTCGGGATTGATGAGGCTCAGCGAGGGATTGGGGCGGGCGACCGGCATGGTCGGCATGGAAGGCAGCGCGGGCATCGAGGGTGAACGCAAGGATGAGGGCGAGAACGGGAACATGGTCATCAGCTCTGATATTGAGGCGTGGCGAACAGTGGAGTCGCAAGTATCAAACCTCAACCTAGCTTGAGGTCAAGCGCGGCCTTGGTGGTAGCATGGGCATTCCTCCGTTCCACAGGTGTCTTCCACTCCCGATGGCCTCCGCGAACAAGCCCCCCTCACCGCGCCGGCGCCGTGCCGCGCCTTCAGAAGAACTGCTCTCCGTCGGCGAAGTCGCCGCGCGCACGGGCATCGCCGTATCCGCCCTGCATTTCTATGAATCGCGTGGCCTGATCGCCAGCACCCGCAGCGGCGGCAACCAGCGCCGCTATGCGCGTGCCGTGCTGCGGCGCCTGGCCGTGATCCGCGTGGCGCAGCGCATGGGGTTGCCGCTGGCGGTGATCGCCGATGCCATGCAGAAGCTGCCGGACGGGCGTGCGCCCACCGCGGCCGACTGGCGCCGGCTGTCGGCGAGCTGGCGCGATGACCTGGATGAACGGATCCGGACGCTCACGCAATTGCGTGACCAGCTAGATGGGTGTATCGGGTGCGGGTGTCTGTCGTTGAAGGCGTGCCCGTTGCGGAACCCGCATGACGCGCTGGCCGGGGAAGGGCCGGGGCCGCATTTCCCGCCTACTGCAATGTCTGCAGGTAAGCCAGCAGATCGCTGATCTGCTTGTCGTCACTGAGCCCCCAGAAGCGCATCTTGGTGCCAGGCACGACCTTGCCGGGCGAATGGATGAAGGCACGCAGCGTGTCATGCGACCACACCACCTTTGAAGCGCGCATCGCCTCCGAATACTGGAAATCACTGGTGCCACCCGCGGCACGGCCGAAGATGCCGTTCAGCTGCGGGCCAAAGCCTGCGCGCGCGTTGCGGCCGACGTGATGGCACGAAGCGCAGCGCGTGGCGAACAACGCCTTGCCGGCCTGGATATCGGCGGCGGCAGTGGCTGCGGTGGGTATGGCGGTGAAGGCGGTCAGGGCCAGCAGGACAAAGGCGGTACGGCGCATGGAGCAGCTAAGGAAGGAAAGAGCTTCGGCAACGGGGTTGCATGATACAGGCGTAGCCAGGACGTCCCGGCCCTGCAGCGGGGTTACACCACGTCACACTTGCAACACTTCGCGCGCCCCATATTACAGGCCCGCCCCCTACAGTGAGCCCATGTCCAACGCCCCTTGGGAGGCAACCATGAAACGAATCATCGCAATGGCGGTAGCAGGTGGTGCAATGCTGGTGGCCAGCGCCGGGGCGTACGCCGGTGTGAATATCGATATCGGCATCGGCGTGCCGGGCGTGGTGGTGGCCCAGCCGGCGCCGGTCTATCGTCCAGCCCCGGTCTATGCCCCTGCGCCGGTGTATGCGCCGGCTCCGGTTGCCTATGCGCCCAGCCCGGTAGTGGTGGCACCGCGCCCCGTCGTGGTGGCACCGGTGCCGGTACGCTATGACTATGACCGCGGCTATCGCAGGGACTACCACCGTGGCTACTACCGGGAAGGCTACCGCGAAGGCTATCGGGACAACCGCCGCGACTGGCGCGAGCGCGAATGGGCACACCGTCATGGCGACAATGATGGCCACGGCCACGGGCGCCGCTGGGACTGACGGGTACTTATGGGGCGGGCGCCCGGCCACGGGTGCGGTGCCCGCCTGCAAGGATTCGCCAGTCAGGCTACCCTGTCGGCAATTTCCAGATCCGGGCCGGGGCCATGCCCCTGCCCACGCCAGGAGTAGCCATGCCCCAACCTATCAAGATCGACTTCGTCTCCGACATTGCCTGCCCCTGGTGCGCCATCGGCCTGTCTTCGCTGCAACTGGCGCTGCAGCGCCTTGGCGATGCGGTGGATGCCGAGATCGTCGTGCATCCGTTTGAACTCAACCCGGGGATGCGCCCGGAGGGCGAGGCGATCGTCGACTATCTCGGCAGGAAGTACGGGCGCACCCCGGCGCAGATCGCAGAGACCCAGGCCATGATCCGCGAGCGCGGCGCCGGCGTGGGCTTTCCGTTTGGCGAGCGCACCCATGTCTACAACACCTTCGATGCCCACCGACTGCTGCACTGGGCGGGCTTGGAAGGCAAGCAGCTGCCGCTGAAGCTGGCGCTGCTGCGCGCTTACCATGCCGACGGCAAGGACCCTAGCAATCACGAGGTGCTGGTCGAAACCGCGCAAGCCGTTGGCCTGGATGCCGCGGCGGCGCGCAAGGTGCTGGACAGCGATGACTATGCCGATGCGGTGCGCGCGGAAATCCAGGAGTACCAGCGCATGGGCATCCAGTCAGTCCCGTCCATCATCTTCAACAACCGCTACCTGGTTACCGGCGGGCAGCCGGTGGAGGCTTTCGAACAAGCGATCCGGGAAATCGTGTCCGAGGCGCAGCAGCAGCCCGCGAACGGGTGAACCAGCCTCGATCGCAGGGCGACACCTCAGTCGCCCTGCCGAAGTTCCTCCCGGGACTCAAGGCATGACCGGGGGATGGTAAGGCAGCGTCGTGGCGAACGCCCACAGCATCAGCAGCACCAGCGGCGTGTGCACCAGCAACTGCGTGAAGGTGAAGCCGACCACGTCCTTGGCCCGGATCCCCAGCACGCCGAGTAGCGGCAGCATCCAGAAGGGATTGATCAGGTTCGGCAGCGCCTCGGCCGCGTTGTAGACCTGTACCGCCCATCCCAGGTGGACCTGCAGTTCATTGGCGGCCTGCATCACGTACGGCGCCTCGATGATCCACTTGCCGCCGCCCGAGGGCACGAAGAACCCCAGCACGGCCGAATACACGCCCATGACCGCGGAGAACGATTCGGTGGTCGCCATCGAAACAAAGGCCGACGCGAGATGATGGGATAGCGTCGCACCGTCGACGCCGGTCGCCTTGGTCAGGATGAAGGCGATACCGCCATACAGCGGAAACTGGATCAGTACGCCCGAGGTCGACGGCACCGACCTGGCCACCGCGAGCAGGAAGCGCTTCGGGCGCCAGTTCAGCAACATGCCGAGCAGCAGGAACAGGAAGTTGTAGGTGTTCAGGTTGGAGATGGCGAGGATCGGGTCTTTTGCGGAAAACTCCTGGTAGAGCCAGCTTGCGCCCATCGCCACCAGCGCCAGCGTCAGTAGCGGGCTGTACTCCAGCCACTCGCCAGGGCGCGACGGCCGCGCGACGCCTTCGTCGGCATCGTTCAGGTCTACACCCATATCGGCCGCGGTGCGGGCCCGCTCCTCGGTGGGCGCAGAAAAATACGCGATCAGCAGTGACGCGACAATCAGCACGGCGGTCATCGCCATCGATTGCCACAGGAAGATCGTTTCAGCGAACGGGATCACTCCGGTAATATCCAGCAGCGACTTCGGCAGGCTGGCAGGATTTGCCTGTAGCTGCGCGGCCGAGGAACTGAGGCCTAGCGCCCACGTTGCGCCCATCCCCAGATAAGCCGCCGCGCTCGCCGCCCGATAATCCACGCGCAAGCCCCCACGCCGGGCAATCGCGCGCACCAGCAAGCCGCTGAAGATCAGGCTGATGGCCCAGTTGAACAGCGACGTCAGCAGGCTCACCAGCGCCACGAACGCGACCGTGCCGCGGGCCGTACGCGGCAGCGATGCCAGCCGCGCGATCAGCATCGACGCTGGCGGCGAGACCGCCACCACATAGCCGGCGATCGCCACCACGGCCATCTGCATCGTGAACGGGATCAGGCTCCAGAAGCCGTCACCGAATGCCTTCGCCACGGCCGGTGCCGGCGCCCCGACCAGCATGGCGCCGAGCGCCACCACCACGACGGCGATCGCGGCAAAGATGTAGGAATCCGGAAACCAGCGCTCTGACCAGTTCGTCACCCGTATGGCCAGGCTCTCCAGGCCGCCTTGCTGCGGCTTGCCGGCATCGGCAAATGCCATCCTCGTTGTCTCTTTCATGCTGAACTCCTTGGCAGTTTTCTTGATCGTTCTAGTTATTTGCCACGGCTTCGAAACACATCGCCGCGGCGGCAAGATCTTCCAGGGCGGTACCGACAGCCTTGAAGACCGTAATCTCATCGTCTGAAACTCTCCCTGCGTGCCGGGCCCGGCAGAGACCGGCAAGGTCGCTACGGATATCTTCCCGGGCGATCACGCCATTGCTGAGCGGAAACAGCAGGTCGCCGGCCTTGGTTGCCGCCTCGTCCGTATCGACAAATACAGAGGTGCCCGCAAAGCAAGCGTCATCGGTTTCACGCATCGCTGGCGTAAAGCCACCGATCAGGTCGACATGGGTGCCGGGACGAAGGTATTCGCGACGGATCAGCGGTTCGGTCGAAAGCGTCGCCGCGCTGATGACGTCCACGGCGCAGGTGTCCGTGTCGAGCCTGTCCACCACGTATGCGTCGAAGCCATCGCTGCAAAGCTGTTCGGCCAGCCGGCGGCCCTGGGCAGGGTTGATGTCCCACACCCCGACCCGCTCGATCTGCCGAACGCTGCGCCAGGCATACGGCACCAGGCTGGCCACCCGGCCGGCGCCCAGCAAAAGCATGGATCTGGCGTCCTTGCGGCTCAGGAAGGATGCGCCGAGCGCCGACGCGGCCGCGGTGCGCCGGGACGTGATCTCGTTGCCGTCGATCAGCGCCAGTGGCTCGCCGGTCTCCACGCTGTAGAGGATGTAGGTCGAGAACAGTCCCGGCAGCGAGCGCGCGGAGTTGCCGGGATAGATCGAGACGGTCTTGACGCCCAGGTATCCCTGCGACGGGCTCCAGGCCGGCATCAGCAGCAGCGTCCCCTGCTGGCCCTGCGCGGTCGTGACGGTATGGTTATGCCGTAGCGGCACCTCGCAGCCAGAGGCAAACGATTCTTTGAGTGCATCAACAAGCCGGTCAAAAGGGAGCGCCGCGCGGGCGCTCTCTGCATCGATATTCAGCATGGCGTTATCGGGTCAGAAGTAGAAAGGGAATCAGGCATCGATCACCAGGTCACTGGCCGGTACGGCCTGGCACGCGAGACAAATACCGGGGTCATCGGGTACCTCGCCTTGCAAGTG
This sequence comes from Cupriavidus sp. SK-4, assembly GCF_000611125.1. Lineage (NCBI taxonomy): Bacteria > Pseudomonadati > Pseudomonadota > Betaproteobacteria > Burkholderiales > Burkholderiaceae > Cupriavidus > Cupriavidus sp. SK-4. The sequence goes on along the minus strand of NZ_JFJW01000150.1, from coordinate 28,046 downwards.
GTGCGCCGACCCGGAAACGATCCTGACGGCACAGCTTTCGCATTGCCCGACGCGGCACCCGCTGGGCAAGCGCACGCCACGCGCCTCGGCAAAGCCGAGCAGAGCGCCGTCCTCGGAACGCCATTGGTGAACGACTCCCGACTTGCGGAAATGCACCTGGAATGCCTGTCCGTGCTCGATCTTCGCGACAGCCGGAGAGCGAAAGATCTCCTTGTGGATATCGAAGTGCGGCACGCCTCTGGCGGCCATGCCCTCGGCGAAGGCAGTCATCATCGGGACCGGGCCGCACATGTAAATCAGCGGGCGCAAGGCGAGCAGCGCTTGCGGGACCGCGTCGGCGGATACGCGCCCATGCACGTGGAAGTCACGCCCCGCAATGTCCACGTCAGCCGGCGCATCGTAGTAATTGATCACGGACAGCGTGGGAATCGCCGCTTCCAGTTCGCGAATCCTGCGCTTGAAGGCGTGCGTCGCACCGTTCTGGTTGGCATAGAGCAGCAGGATCCTGGGCGGCTCCGCCTGGCCGGCCAATGACTCCAGCAAGTTGATGAAAGGCGTGATGCCGATGCCGCCGGCAAGCAGCACAAGGGGCCGCGCGGTACGGGTCGGCATGACAAAGGTGCCGCCGGGCGCGCGCAGTTCGACAACGTCGCCGACTGCGAGCTGTTGGTTGATGAACGATGAGGCGCGGCCGGACACCTGTTCACCATTGGCGAGCCGCGCCACCGCCTGTCGCACCGAGATCGAATAGCACTGGCGGTCAGCCATGACGGCGGGTCCGGTCAGCGAGTAGGACCGGATCACCTCCTGCCGCCCGCCGTCGATGAACAACCGGATGGTCGCGTGCTGGCCCGGCAGAAAGTCGGGCAGGCGGCCGCCATCGGTGGGTGCCATGTACACCGACGTGACATCGGCGGCTTCCTTGCGCAGCGCCACCACGCGGAAGGCGCGGAAGCCTTCCCACGGCCGGCGCCGGATATCGAAAGCGGTTTCGCGCTCGATGCTGCAGCGATAGGCGCGCAACGGCGACGAGCCGCTGACCGGATCCTGGCGCTGCGCGTCGATCAACCCGTTGAAGTTAACACTGTCCGCGCCACGCACGGCGAGTGGTGCTTGCCCCATCGCGTCGCAGCGTTGCCACCAGCCGTACTCGCCCACCAGCACGGCGGGATGCAGGCCCGGATCGATGCGTGCCGTAAACAGTGCACTGCCGCCCGGCGTCGAGACGCGCACGGGGTCGCCACCGCGGATGTCCCGTGCCGCGGCGGCTTCCCTGGAGATATCCAGCCGCGGCAGCATCGCCTTGCGCCGCAAAGACGCGACACCGCGCTGCTGGCTGTGGCAGTAGTAGCCATTCTTCGCTGACGTCAACACATAGGGGAACGCAGATTGCGCGGCATCTTCCTGTTCAACTGAAGCTTCCTGGTAGCCGGGCAAAGGTGAGTAGCCATGCGCGAGAAGCCGTTCGGAGTACAGCTCGACCAGGCCTGTCGGCGTATTGAAAGGCCTGGCGGATTTGTTCACGCGGTATTTCATCTCGGTGTCCTTGACTGGGATGCGAACCCCTTCTGGCTTGGCGCGTAGCGCTGCCACGGTCAGCCCCATCGGCGCGAGCATGTAGTTCCAGCCGGCTTCCAGGCTTGCGCCGAAGAATGCTTCCTGCAGCCCGATGCGCGCCGCCAGCGCAAACACAATCTCGTTGTCCGAACGCGCCTCGCCGCGCGGCGGGACCATGCGCTGACGCAGCTGCACCAACTGCTCAGCCTCGGCGGAAACCTCGAAGCCGATGCGCAGCCCCTCGCGTTCCCATGGCGTGCTCACGGGCAGCAGGATGTCCGCATACTTCGCGCTCGGGTTTTCAAAGAGATCGCAATGCACGTAGAACGGCAGCGCGCGCAGTGCCCGCTCCCCCATTGCCACATCCGGCTGCGAGAGCAGCGGATTCGTGCCGAACGCGATCAGCGTCGTCACCGCATAGGGCTTCTTGTCGGTGATGGCGCGGTACAGGTCGCGCGCGGTGATCCAGCCCTGCGCGGGCGGCCCCAGCGGGCGTTCGGACAACCCCAGGGCCTTGCGCCCCTGCTCCGGACTCAGCAGGTCCAGGCGGCTCACCGCATTGAACGGCGGCTTCTGGTAGATGCGGTTGCCACCGCGCCGGTCGAAGCTGCCCGTCAGCGCGTAGAGGCAGGCAATCGCACGCTCGGCCTGCGTGGCGCTCTCATGCTGGCCGACGCCGGACCAGGCGTGATAGGCAACGCGCCGTGCCATGCCGATCATGCTCGCGGCATGGCGGATATCGCCCTCCGGAATCCACGTCAGCCGGGCCGCGCGATCGGCGGGATAGCACGCGCATTCCGCCGCATAGAGCTCGAACGCCGGCTGGCACATCAGCGTGGACTGGCCATGGCGATCGCCAACGGTCACCTCAAAGGTTCCGCGCAGCGCAATGCGGCCGGAAACATGGCACTGGCCGCCCGCCGGCACGGCCATGCGCTGGTGAGCGTCCCAGACGACAAAGGCGTCTGTCTGCCCGATACCGATGTCGCGCCCGCGCAGGAAGGCGCCATTGTCCTTGCGTACCAGCAGCGGACCGTTGGTCCATTGCAGCACGAAATCGATATCGAAGGCATTGGCCTCGATCAGCAGGTTGGCCAATGCCATGGCGAGCGCGGCATCGCTGCCAGGTTTCACACGCAGCCATTGATCGGCTTCTTCCGCCAGCCCGGTCTGCCGCGGGTCGACCACGATCAGCCTGGCGCCGGCGGCCCGTCCGGCACCGATTGCCTCTGCCTGCGACAGCCACGTGTTGGCGGGATTGTGTCCCCACAGAAGAATCAGTTCGGCATTGCGGTAATCCGCCGTCGGCATCCCGCAGCCAAAGGTAAAGGCATGCGCGAAGTCCTTGTGCCAGTTGCAGATCTCGGTGGCGTAGCAGATGTTGGGGCTGCCGTAGAGGCGGACGAAACGCTCGATCCAGTCGATGCTGTCCGACAACGCCGTGCCACTGGGTGTGGTCACGGCGAAGGCAACCGACTCCGCACCCAGCGTGGTGCGCGCCTCGATCAGGCGCGCGGCGATCTGAGCGAGCGCCTCCTCCCATGAAATGCGCACCCACCCTGGATCCGCTGCGCCTTTTGGGTTCGTCCTGCGCATCGGGTGCAACACCCGCTCGGCGCTGTGCACGAGTTCGGGCGCTGCCTTTCCCTTGAGGCACATCGCCTTGCCCGTGGGGTGTTCGCCATCCGGGCGGACCGCAACGAGGGTGTCTCCGTTCACGACATTGATCGTTCCGCAGCGGGAACGACACAGCGTGCAAAACCCCTTCTTTTCGACTTCGCTCATCGCCACTTCCAGCAACTTGTATTCGTGCTGGATGCTAGCTAGCATGGGACGATATAGCTAATTCATAGTTCTGACATTGCAATATCGGAAAAATCGATGCTCCCAACCTTGAAACAGATACAGCACTTTGTGGCGATTGCTGAGACGGGCCAGGTATCGAGAGCGGCGCAACGCTGCAATGTTTCGCAATCGTCCATGACCGCCTCACTCAAGGGATTGGAAGACGTCGTAGGCGCCCCGCTGTTCTCCCGGCACGCAGCCGGCGTAAAGCTGACCGCGGCCGGCATCCGCTTCCTGCGGCATGCCCAGCAGATCGAGGCGGCGGTACGGGATGCCGTCAGCGCTGCGGCGGTGACCCCCAGCACGGTGACAGGCGCCATCCGCCTCGGAGTCACCGAAACCATCACGGCGTACGTGCTGCCCAAGCTGCTGCCGGCGCTTGAACAAAAGTTTCCGCTACTCGAGCTCGAAATCCTGGAAAGGCCTCGCGGCGATATCGAGGCCGATATCCAGGCCGGCAAGCTCGACCTGGCATTGCTGCTGGTTTCCAACCTGCCGCAGATGCATCACATCGGCTGCGAAACCCTGCTTCGATCGCCGCGGCAACTCTGGGGCCATCCTGATCATCCCCTGATGCAGCTCGAACAGATCAGCCTGACGGACGTGGCGCGGCACGACTACATACTGCTCGACATGGACGAGCATATTGCCACCGTGATCAAGTACTGGGGGCAGTATGGGCTCACGCCGAGCGTCCGCCTGCAAAGCTGCTCGATCGAAGCCGTCCGCAGCCTGGTAGCGGCGGGACGCGGCGTCTCCATCCTGTCCGACCTGGTCTACCGGCCTTGGTCACTGGAGGGCCAGCGCATCCTGCGCCGCGGCCTTTCCGACCGGGTCCCATCCATGGACGTCGGCCTGATCTGGAGACTCGATCCAGGACCCGACGAGCACACGCATGCGCTGCGGGAGTTCCTGAGGATCGCGCTGCTGGAGACCATGCGTTAGACGTGTTGGCAAAAAAAGCAGCCCGCCGCGTACCCCCGGCGGGCCAAGCACTGCTTCTCGTTAAACCGGACTTCAGCGCACCGCCGTCTTCATCCGCGCCGGCACCGCATCCACCGCCACCGGCGTACGATTCGCCAGCCCCAGCACCACCTGCCAGGCAAACGACACCGCGCCGACGATAAACACCACATCGCCGAAGGTGCGCACCCAGCGCAGGGTCTGCAGGATGGACTGCTGCATGAAGGCCTCGCTGCGCGCATACCAGGTGCCATGCTCGACGCTGGCCAGGAACTGGATGATGCCGATCGGCAGCAGGCTGGTGCCGATCATCAGCACCAGGCCTATGTTCAGGCCCCAGAAGGCGGTCTTCATCAGCGTTGGACTAAGCCGGTAGGCCGGGCGCACGTAGCGCAGCACCAGCAGCGTGAAGCCCAGGGCCAGGAACCCGTAGACCCCGAACAGCGCGGCATGGGCGTGCACTGGCGTGGTGTTCTGCCCCTGGATGTAGTACAGCGCGATCGGCGGGTTGATCATGAAGCCGAACACCCCGGCGCCCAGCATGTTCCAGAACGCCACCGCGACAAAGCACATCAGCGGCCACTTCAGGTCTGCCATCCACGGCGCGCGCCGCTTCAGGCTCCAGTTCTCCCAGGCCTCATGGCCCAGCACGATCAGCGGCACCACTTCCAGCGCGCTGAAGGCGGCGCCCACTGCCATCACCGGCGTGGTGGTGCCGGCAAAGTACAGGTGGTGGAAGGTGCCGGGAATGCCGCCCAGCATGAACAGCGAGGCCGAGGCCAGGCTGGCGGCCGTTGCCATCGGGCGCGACACCAGGCCCAGCGTGGAGAAGATGAAGGCCAGCGCGGTGGTGGCAAAGACTTCGAAGAAGCCTTCCACCCACAGGTGCACCACCCACCAGCGCCAGTACTCCATCACCGTCAGGCTGGTGCGTTCGCCGTAGGCCAGGCCGGCGCCGTAGAACAGGCCGATCGCCACCACCGACGAGGTCAGCAGCGCCAGCAGGTTGCGGTCGGTACCGCGCGCGCGCAGCGCCGGCAGGATGCCGCGCATCATCAGCACCAGCCAGATCAGGATGCCGGCAAACTTGCCGATCTGCCACAGGCGGCCCAGGTCGACATACTCATAGCCCTGGTGGCCCAGCCAGAAGTTCAGGTGCGCGGGCAGCTTCTGCGCGATCGCCAGGTAGTTGCCGGTGAACGAGCCCACCACCACGACCACCAGTGCCCAGAACAGGACGTCGACTCCCAGGCGCTGGTACTTCGGGTCCTTGCCGCCGTTGATCAGCGGCGCGAGGAACAGGCCCGCGGCCAGGAAGCCGGTGGCGATCCAGAACAGCGCGCTCTGGATATGCCAGGTGCGCACTAGTGCGTACGGGAACCACTGCGATACATCGATGCCGTAGAATTTCTGGCCTTCGACGGTGTAGTGCGCGGTAAAGCCGCCCAGCAACACCTGGAACACGAACAGCGCCACCACCAGGAACAGGTACTTGCCGAGCGCGCGCTGCGACGGCGTCAGTGCCACGGACAGCAGCGGGTCGCGTGCCGGCGCCTGCGGCGGCGCGTCTTCCTTGCCGCGCAGGAAGGCCCACGCCCACACCAGGAAGCCAACCCCGGCTAGCAGCACCACCACGCTGATCACCGACCACACCACGTTCTCGCTGGTGGGCTGGTTGCCGATCAGCGGCTCATGCGGCCAGTTGTTGGTGTAGGTGGCCTCGTGCCCCGGGCGCGCGGTCGATGCGGCCCACGCGGTCCAGAAGAAGAAGTGCGTCAGTTGTTCGCGGCGCTCGGCGCTGGGCAACGTGTTCTCCTTCATCGCGTAGTGCTCGCGCGTGGTGTGCAGCGCGGGCGCGTCGGAGAAGAGCTGGTCGTAGTAGGCGGATGTATTGGCAATGGCCTGCGCACGGCGCTTCGACACAGTCAGCACGTTGGTGGCCGGATCGGTGGCATTGCCGCGGTACTCGGTGCGCAGCTGCTCGCGCAGCGCGGCCTGCGCCGGCGCGTCGAGTTGCGTATAAGGCCGGCCGTAGGCGTCCTGCGCGGCCAGCTCCAGCCACGCGGTCAGTTCGCGGTGCAGCCAGTCGGCGGTCCAGTCCGGTGCCTGGTAGGCGCCGTGGCCCCAGATGGAGCCCAGCTGCATGCCGCCCACTGACTGCCAGGCGGTCTGGCCGTCCAGGATCTCTTCACCGGTGAAGAGCGTGCGGCCCTCGGTCGTGACGACCTTGGCCGGAATTGGCGGGGCCTGCCGGTACACCTCGACGCCGTAGTAGCCGAGCAGGGAGAACGTGACCGCCAGCACGGCGATCAGCAGGAACCAGAGTCTGCGGTATGAACCCATGATGCGAAGTCGTTGGTTATGGTGGCGGGCGGGCTCAGGCGTGCGTCGAGCAACCGCAGCCAGTGGCTTGCGCGGCGGCGGGCGCCGTGGCGATCTCGAACAGCACGTTGTTTTCCAGGTGGATGTGTTCCATCAGGTCTTCGCGCAGCGTGCGCAGGCCCAGGTAGAGCGCGCGCCAGGTATTGCAGGCCGCGCGCGGCAGCGTGATGTCGTTAGTCAGCGCCGCCAGCCGCTGCAAGGCCACGCCGTGGTCATCATGCTCGGCGCGCATCACCGTGATCGGCCGGCCCGCGGCGGCATGCAGGCCGCGCGACAACATCGGGAACAGCACCTGCTCTTCCTTCTGCATATGCGATTCCAGCTCGCCCAGCATCTCGCTCAGGTGGTCGGCCAGGCCAAGCGGGCAATCCGGCCGGTCGCCGTGGACCTGCTCGACGCGCCGTGCCAGGCGGATCAGCTCGGGCAACTGCTCGCGATGGCGCGCATGGAAGCGCGTGAGGATATGGTCGATCAGCTCGACCGGCGCCGCCGTGTGCCAGTCCTGCGCCGACGGCCCTTCGTCCTGCAGCGCGCGCAGCCGGGCGTCGATGGTGCCGACGGCAGCCGCATCGAGACCTTTTTGCTGCGCTGCGTCGCGCAGGGTCTGCTTGCCCCCGCAGCAGAAGTCCAGCCCATAGTCGTGGAAGATCCGGGTGGCACCAGGGATCAGGCGGGCCAGTTGGCCAAGCGAGTGGTCCTGCAAAGTCATGATGATTGCTCCGTGTGTAAGTTATGCCTGCATGACTTACGCGAGGAGCGTGCCTGAAAAAAACCTATCCGGATCAATGGGTTGAAACACTGATGGTGATTAATACCCTATACTTCTCGCGGTATTTATCACCCTGGCGGTATTTTTAACCATGCTACCGAGCGCGATGTATCCCGAATTGCTGGCCGACCTTGTCACCGACCTGCCGCACGCGGTGCGCCTGCAACGGCTGGTCAGCATGCTGCGCACCCATTTCCGCTGCGGCGCGGTGGCGCTGCTGCGGCTGGAGGAAGACCACCTGCGCCCCGTGGCGGTCGATGGCCTGGTGCGCGATGCGTTGGGCCGGCGCTTTGCGGTCGGCCTGCATCCACGCCTGGCCGCCATCCTGGCGCGCCGCGGTGTGACCTGCTTCCATCACGACAGCGTGCTGCCCGACCCGTACGACGGCCTGATCGACGAGCACGTCGGCGAGCCGCTGCCGGTGCACGACTGCATGGGCACCAGCCTGGCCGTGGACGGGCAGCCCTGGGGCGCGCTGACGCTGGATGCGCTGGCGATCGGCACCTTCGATGCCGCGGCCCAGGCCGAGTTGCAGCGGCTGACGGTGATCGTCGAAGCGGCCATCCGCACCACCCGGCTGGAAGGCGAGATCCGCGCGCTGCAGCTGGCACGCGGCACGCCCGATGCCGACGAAGCCACGGCCCAGCATGGCGACATCGGCGGCGAGATCATCGGCCAGAGCGAGGCCATCGCCAACCTGCTGCATGAGCTGGAAGTGGTGGCCGATACCGACCTGCCGGTGCTGCTGCTGGGCGAGACCGGCGTGGGCAAGGAGCTGTTCGCGCACCGCCTGCACCGCCAGTCGCGCCGGCGCGCGCAGCCGCTGGTGCATGTCAACTGCGCGGCGCTGCCAGAGTCGCTGGCTGAAAGCGAGCTGTTCGGCCACGCGCGCGGCGCGTTCTCGGGCGCGACCGGCGAGCGCCCGGGGCGCTTCGAGGCCGCCGACGGCGGCACCCTCTTCCTCGATGAAGTCGGCGAACTGCCACTGGCGATCCAGGCCAAGCTGCTGCGCACGCTGCAGAACGGCGAGATCCAGCGGCTGGGCTCGGACCGCCCGCGCCGCGTCAACGTGCGCGTGATTGCCGCCACCAACCGCAACCTGCGCGAGCATGTGCGCGACGGCTCGTTCCGCGCCGACCTGTACCACCGCCTGTCGGTCTACCCGATCCCGATCCCGCCGCTGCGCGAGCGCGGCAACGACGTGCTGCTGCTGGCCGGGCGCTTCCTGGAGCTGAACCGCGCGCGCCTGGGGCTGCGCAGCCTGCGGCTGTCAGGCGGTGCGCAGGATGCGCTGCGCAGCTACCGCTGGCCCGGCAACGTGCGCGAGCTGGAACACGTGATCAGCCGCGCGGCGCTGCGTGCCGTCAGCCGTGGCGCGGGCCGCAATGACATCGTGACGCTGGAGCCTGAACTGCTCGACCTCGACGGACTGGAAGTGCCCGCGGCACACCATGCCGGCGCCGGCATCGCCACCCAGTTTGCCGCCCCGGCGCTGGCCGCGGGCATCACCCTGCGCGACGCGGTCGATCAGACCCAGCGCGCCTGCATCGAACAGGCACTGAAGGACCAGGGTGGCAATTGGGCGCAGGCAGCGCGCCAGCTGGGAATCGATGCCAGCAACCTGCACAAGCTGGCCAAGCGGCTGGGGTGCAAGTGAATGACACAATCGGGTGCCAGGATGCCGACATGGCGATGCGCGCCGTTACCGCATAAGCTAGTCCGGGTGTACCGCCCGCATCGCGGCATCGCCGTGTGCAGCAACTGCCGCCCCGCTGCGTGCACGCCCACCACCGGAGATTCCCGTGATGATGACCGCAACGCAAGTCTTCTGGCCGCTAGGCTTCTGGCCGTTTCCCACCTTCTTCTCCGGCGCGCATCAGGTCGAGGCCATGCAGGCCGACCTGGCGGACAACTGGCGCCGCATGACCGAGCTCAACCTGGAGTTCGCCCGCTCCGTGTATGAAGAGTTGCAGTTCGATGCCATGGGCTCGATCCTCGCGCCGGAGCCAGAGGCCTTCTATGCGCGCGAGATTGCCTGCGAGCTGCCGCTGATCGGCGGCCCGCTGCACTATGCGTCGGCCATGCTGGAGCTGTACGCCCGGGCCCAGCAGAAGTGGATCGATGGCTGGGGCCACCTGCTGACGCGGGGCCTGATGCCTGACTGGCAAGGCATGCAAAAGGACGTCACCGACGTCCCCTTCTGGCTGGTCCGCGAAACCCCGCGGCAGGCATAACCCAGCCACCCCCGCCTTGCCCCGTCGCGGCGATCATCCCGATCTGTCCGCCCGACGCCAGGTAATGGGGCGCCCCGCGCCCCTTGCCTGCCACCTGTTGCATTGGCGCACCCACTGCCAAGCCAGCCGCGCAGCCCGGTATCATGCTGACTGACGAGATCGCGGATCGCCGGAACCAATGCCCGGGTCTCGGGACGCGCTCCGCCCTTAATGCCCTCATATTCCCTGGTTCTCCTGCTTACCGTCGCCGTGGTTGCCTGCATCGGCATGGCCATCGCCACCTGGCCGCGGCGCGACGATCCGACCGTCCAAGCGTTCCTGGTGCTGGCATTCGGCGCGGCGACCTGGAGCGGCGGCCGCCTGCTCGAGATCAGCTCCACGGACCTGGCGGGGCGCATCCTGTGGGCCAAGATCCAGTACATCGGGATCGTCGCCGTGCCGATCGGCTGGCTGGTGGCGATGGTGCACCTGAGCCGCCCGCGCTATGTGGTGCCCTGGTCCAGGCTGTGGCTGCCCGTGCTGGTGGCCGTGGTCACCGTGGTGATGGTCTTCACCAACGAGCGCCACCGGCTGATCTGGCCGCGCATCACGCTGATGCCTCCCGGCGTATTGCCCGGCGCGGTGTTCGACCATGGCATCGGCTATGCCGTGGTGGCCGTCTGGTCGTACCTGCTGCTGGGGGTGAGCCTGTATTTCCTGGTCACGGCCGAAGTGCCCAATGGGGCCTTGTCGCGGCGGGGCCGCGCCATCCTGGCGTCGGGACTGGCCCTGCCCCTGGTTGCCAATGTCGCCTACCTCAACCGCTGGACCGGGCCGCTGGGCGGGGACCTGACGCCGGCGACGTTCTCACTGATGGCGGTGCTGGTCTGGTTCTGCGCGCTGCGCACGCACCTTGACGATATCGGCCACTACGCCCGCCTGCGGGTGTTCGATGCCCTCAGCGAAGGCTGCGTGATCGTCGACAGCCATGGTGTCATCGTCGAATTCAATCCGGCCGCGGCGCAGCTCTGGCCGGCCCTGCGCCGCGGCGACCCCCTGCCCTCCGGCTGGGAAGCCGCGCTGCAGCACTCGCCTGCCGACACTGCCAGCCTCGCGGCCACGCCTTTCGTGCCGCCGGGCGCGCCCTTCGAGCTCACAGTGGAAGGGGTCGCCCGCCTGGATGGCAGGCAGATCGGCAGCCTGCTGTTCCTGCGCGACATCAGCCGCTTCCAGTCGCGTGAGCTGGCCCTGACCGCGCGGCTCGGCCAGACCGAAGAGCAGTTGTGGCAGGTGCAGGCCGACCTGGACATCGACGCCCTGACCGGCATCCGCAACCGGCGCTACTTCCAGCGCGAGTCGATCGCGGCCGTGACGCGGGCGTGCGAGCGCAGCCAGGCGCTGGGCCTGCTGATCCTGGATGTGGACCAGTTCAAGCAATACAACGACCTGCATGGCCACGTGGCCGGCGACGACTGCCTGCGGCAGATCGCCGGCGCCCTGGCCCGCACGCTGTCCGGCGAGCAGTTCTGCGCCCGGCTGGGCGGCGAGGAATTCGCGGCGGTGCTGCCCGGCGCCACGCGCGACGAGACCCGTGACGTGGCGCGCCGCATGGTGGCCGTTGTGCGCGATCTCGGCATCGCGCACAACGGCACGCCGGTGCAGCCGGTGGTCACCATCAGCGTGGGCGCGGTCTGCGCCGTGCCGCAAGCGCCGCGGCTGGAGCCGCTGCTGCACCGCGCCGACAGCGCGATGTACCGGGCCAAGCGCGCGGGACGCAACCGCTTCATGCTGGACGGCGACGCCTGAGCGGCACGGCTACGACGCCGCACCGGCCCGCCCCACGGTGGCCCCGTGCAAGGCCACCAGCCGCGCCGCGGCCTGGCTGACCCATGCGGGCCGCGGCGCGGCGTCGAGCCAGTACTTGACCTCCAGGCCCAGCGCGGTATCGCCGCTGATCACCAGCCGGCGCTGGAAGAACAGCGTGTCGGTGTCGGCCTCGCCGCCCAGCAGGCGCAGGTAGTCGACCGCGCAGGCGCGCAGCGTCAGCTCAGGTTCGGCGTCCGACGCCGCGGCACGAAAGCGTCCACCTTCGCAGCGGAACGGCACGGTCAGCCCGAGGTCCTGCACCGTCAGCAGGAAGGCATGCCCATCCAAGGCGGCTGGCGGCTCCAGCCATCCCGCTCGGCGCGCCAGTTCCAGCGCCGCCACCAGCGGCAGCGCCCGGGCACGGGCGGGCATGCGCCGGTGCACGCCCGCGATCAGCTTGTGCAGCGCGCTCATGCCCGGGCCTCCCAGGCGATTCCCGCGCTGCCGTGCCAGTAGCCGTTGCAGGGCTGGGCGCCGGTCGGCGTGATGCCGCTGGCAGCGGGTGCCTGTTCACCAGCACGAATCGCCGCGAGCTGTTGCACCACCTGCAGCGTGCCGGATGAATGCGGGCTCACGCGCAGCATCCCCACCCCCATCCGCGCCATCGCCAACGCCTCTGCGCACAGGTCCAGGCAGGTGGCGCTCTGCGTCTGCACGCCGTTGAGCGTGAAGAACGCCTGCCCCTCGCCGGTGGCGGCCACCAGGCCGTCGGGATAATCCATGCAGCGGAACTCGCAACTGTCCTTGCGCAGGCGATGGTGGCGCGCCGTAAAGCAGCGCGCCGAGAACGCCAGCGGCAGGCGGCCCCAGACAAAGGCTTCCAGGCGCATGCCGGTGGGGCGCGCCGCTGCCAGCGCGGCCAGTGTGCCGCCATCCATCTCCACCGGCACGACGCAGCCGGCCGCGCCCAGCCCGGCCAGCCACGCCAGCGTATCGGCGTGATAGACATTGAGGTGGGGGCCGCCGACAAAGGGCCGCCCCTGCATGCAGCGCACCGCGCCCAGATCGTTGGCCTCGACCAGGTAGTCGTCCTGCGCGCAGGCGCGGCGCATCCAGGCGATGTCGGTGTCGGACTCCACCAGCACCGGCGTCGACAGCACCACCTCCTTGCCGGCATCGCGCAGCATTTGCGCAATCTCCAGCCATTGCGCATGGCGGACTTCATGGCGGCGCGTGCAGACGGTCTCGCCGAGGTAGACGCGGTCGACCGGCGCATCGGCGACCGACGCATAGAACTGCATCACGGCCTCGCGCGGCCAGTAGTACAGCAGCGGGCCCAGGGCGATGCCGAAGTCGGGCATCGCTACGGTTTGCGGCATCGCGGCCGCGGCAATCTCTGGCATGGGAAGCTCCGTCATGGCCGGTTCAAGGCAGATCGATGTCATGGGTGTCTCACCGCCACGGCCGGTCGTAGGCGCCTTGCGTGACCTGGTCGCCTTCGGCATGGCGCCCGAGCGTGCTCTGCCACTCTTGCCGCGGCACGAAACGCGCCGGATCGGCGCAGGCCGCGTCGATGGCCGCGCGCAGCACGCCGACCACATCGCCCACATAGCGCGGGCTGCGCTGCCGGCCTTCGATCTTGACGGCAGCGATGCCCATGTCGATCAGCGCCGGCAGCAGCGACAGCGCATTGAGGCTGGTGGGCTCTTCCAGCACGTAGCCGCGCTCGCCCTCCACCTCGAAGCGGCCCTTGCACAGCGTGGGATAGCCGGCCGGCTCGCCCGGCGCATAGCTGTCGATCAGGATGCCCGACAGCCGCGCCTGCATGGTCCCGTCCTGCTCGGTCCAGCGCACCGCGTGCGCGGGCGAGCAAACGCCCTTGTTGTTGGGCGAGTCGCCGGTGGCGTAGGACGACAGCAGGCAGCGCCCCTCGGCCATCACGCACAGGCTGCCGAAGCCGAACACCTCCAGCTCCACGCTGGTCTGGCGCGCCAGCTTGCCGATCTGCGCCAGCGACAGCACGCGCGGCAGCACCACGCGGCGGATATGGAAGCGTTCGCGCATCAGCTCGATGGCGTCGGCGTGCGTGGCCGAGCCCTGCACCGACAGGTGCAGCCGCAACCCCGGATGGCGCTCGCAGGCATAGCCCATCAGGCCGGCGTCGGCCATGATGACCGCGTCGGCGCCGAGGTCCGCCGCCGCATCGACCGCGCGCTGCCATTGGGCCACCGCGCCCATCTGGGCAAAGGTGTTGATGGCGAACAGCACCTCGGCGCCGCGCGCGTGGGCTTCGGCCACGCCGGTGCGGATGTCGGCCTCGGTAAAGTTCAGGCCGCCGAAGTTGCGCGCGTTGGTGGCATCGCGCAGGCCCAGGTAGACCGCGTCAGCGCCGTGCTGCAGCGCCATGCGCAGGGCCGCCAGCGAACCGGCGGGCGCAACAAGCTGGGGCCGGCGCGGCACGCTCGCCGCGGCGGATGGGGCTGGGGAGGCAGGGGTCATCGGTGATGGCGCCGCCGGCGGCGCGAAGATGAAGACAGCGGCCGATGCTAGCCAAGCGCTTGCAGCAGGGGCTTGACCGCGCGCAAACCCACGCCAACGGCACACCGCCCGCGTTGGCCTATGCCGGTCGGCGTAGGCCGATGGCAGGCCACCACCGCGCGCTTGACCTGCAGCAAACGCCGGCCCGTGCCGCTGTGCCACGCTTGCCCGGTCATCCCCGCGGCTGGCCGCACGCCGGCCCCGCGCCCATCCTCTCCCGGAGACGTATTTATGAATCAACCCTGGCTCAAGCTGGCCGGCCGCCGCCTGCTGCCCATCGTGCAGGGCGGCATGGGCATCGGCATCTCGGCCCACCGGCTGGCCGGCGCGGTCGCGCGCGAGAACGGCGTCGGCACCATCGCCAGCATCGACCTGCGCCACCACCACCCCGACCTGATGGAACGCACCCGCGGCAGCCGTGACAAGCCCGCCATCGAAGCCGCCAACCTCGAAGCGCTGGATCGCGAGATCCGTGCCGCGCGCACGGCGTCCGAGGGCCGCGGGCTGATCGCCGTCAACGTGATGAAGGCGGTGGGCTCGCACGCCGCGCTGGTGCGGCAATCCTGCGAAAGCGGCGCCGATGCCATCGTCATGGGCGCCGGCCTGCCGCTGGACCTGCCCGAACTGACCGCCAGCCACCCCAGGGTGGCGCTGATCCCGATCCTGTCCGAGGCACGCGGCATCGGCCTGGTGCTGCGCCGCTGGATGAAGAAGGGCCGGCTGCCCGATGCCATCGTGGTCGAGCACCCGGCGCATGCCGGCGGCCACCTGGGCGCGGCCACCATCCAGGACTTGTCGGAGCCGCGTTTCTCGTTTTCGCGCGTGCTGGCCGAATGCCGCGAGCTGTTTGCGCAGCTGGGACTGGCCTGGGACAGCATTCCGCTGATCCTGGCCGGCGGCATCGACAGCCATGCCAAGGTGCGCCACTGGCTGGGCGAAGGCGCCGCCGCGGTGCAGCTGGGCACGGCCTTCGCCGTGACCGAGGAATGCGATGCCCACCCGGCCTTCAAGCAGGTGCTGGCCACGGCGCGGCCCGAGACCCTGCGCGAGTTCACCAGCGTGGCCGGGCTGCCCGCGCGCGCGGTGCTGACGCCGTGGCTGTCGCGCTACCTGTCGAGCGAGTCGCGGCTGCAGCGCCGCGCCAGGCCGCGTGAATGCCTGGAGGGCTTCGACTGCCTGCAGGCGTGCGGGCTGCGCGACGGCATTGCCCGCATCGGCCAGTTCTGCATCGACCTGAAGCTGGCGCAGGCCGTGCGCGGCGACGTGGAGCGCGGCCTGTTCTTTCGCGGCCGCGGTGCGCTGCCCTTCGGCGAGGCCATTCGGCCGGTGGCGGAGCTGATGCACTACCTGCTGACCGGGGAAAAGCCTGCCGGGCTGACCCAAGCCCCGACACCAGCCTGACGCATGCCGGTTATGCGCGCCGTAGCCAACGCCGCGCGAACAAGGCTCCCCTCGCCCGCTTGCGGGAGAGGGGAGCAAACCAGCAGCGGGCAGACTTTGTCAGCAATCTGAGCGCGGCGGTAATCCGCCGCGCTTCTTCATCGCCCGCATGCATCGCAACGCTCCCAGCAGCTGCAACCCCAGCCACGCATTGGCGCCCGCCAGCAGCACGCCGCCAGCGCGGGCCAGCGGCGCCGGCGCCAGCGGCACCGCCAGCAACAGCGCATAGGCCGCCAGCAGCAGCCATGCCTGCCGCCGTTGCCGTCCCGGCACGATGATGGCCTGCATGGCCGGCACCCGCGCGCGCGGCGGCAGCAGCCGGCGCAGGTGCAGCCAGGCCAGGAACGGCACGATCTTGCCGAGCATGGCCGTGACCGGCAGCACGCCCACGCCGACCAGCGTCATGGTGNGCGTCGGGGTGCCGGCCCACCATGCCAGCGGCAGGCCCGCGGCGGGCAGCACGACTGCCGCCGCCCCCAGCAGCGCCGCGCCCGCCATGCTGGCGCATGCCACCGGCCAGAGCAGCCACAGCGGATCATGGCGCCGCCGCGCGCGCATCGTGCCGGCCAGCCCGCATGCGCCCACCACCGCCACGAACGCCAGCCACGCGAGCAGCACGCCATGCGCCAGTGCCCGGTGACCCGGCCACAGCATTGCCGCGGCGCTGAACAGCGCCAGCGGCAACCAGTGCGCCATGGGCAGCCAGCGCCCGATCGCCGCCGGCAGGCGCGGCGCCTGCCAGAACATCGGCAGCACGGTGGTGGCCACGCCGGTCACCAGCGCGGCCAGCCAGCCGCCCAGCGCCCACGCCATATGCAGGCCAAGCCAGCGCGCCACCGGCACGCGCCACCAGCCGCCGAAGGCGCCGGCCAGCACCATGCCGCACAGCACCGCGACCATCAGCGGCGCGCCGATGCCGGCAAGGGTGCGCGTGGTGGCATCCACTGCGGCCACGCGCCGGCCCGCAGCCAGCAGGATGGCCCCGGCCAGCAATAGGATCACGGCCACGGCCGCAGCCGCCTGCATCGCCACAGGCTCGCCGCCGAGCAGGCCGATGCCCAGGGCGATGGCCACGCCTGCGCCGGCCGCGGCCATGAACGGCGCAAGCAGCCCCGCACCCGGCACGGCCACGCCGGCCACCACCGGCATCATCTGGAACAGCGCGCCCACCATGACTGGCAGCAGCATGCCCAGCGCCAGCACATGCACCGCCACCAGCGCCAGTGGCGCAAAGCGGTCCGGCAAGCCGCCGGGCGGACCGGCGGCAAGCAAGACGCCCGCCGCGGCGCCAAGCCACGGCGCCGGCATCAGGCAGCCGAACACCACGGCCAGGCGCGGGGCGCGTTCATAGTCGAAACTGGCTGCCTTCACGCGTTGCTTCTCCCCATCAATGTTGGGACCCGAT